>NZ_WXWP01000274.1:0-16330 GCF_009904765.1 Vibrio sp. V39_P1S14PM300 | reverse complement strand
AAAACCTGCAAACCTTAAACTAAATCAATAAATACTAAAAAAAGTTGATAAAAAGTGGGTAGCGATAGACACCACCCACACATTTTTTTAATCACAGCCAAGCTTTGATGCCATATTGGCTCTCAAGCATACCAACTGCAAGCATAGCAACTAAACAGATAACAAGTACGCTTACCGGGATCACAATCTTGTCGACAAATGACAGACGAGCCGCGCGCTCTTTGTCACCAATTAAGCCGTTGTTATCTAATAGCATCGTGAGTGCCCAGGCGAGGACAGGGTTAACGACTGCAGAACCAAAGATACAGATGCCTGCTGCTTGTGAGTCTTTCGAGTCTTTCACCATCTGCATGCCTGCTTCCAGTAGCGGCAGAGATACGCCCACCAGCAAAGCAACGCGCATGACAGGTGGCCAGACTGCAATGTCCATAGGGAAACCAAGGATCGCAATGATCATCACCAGCAGACCAAGAAGAATGGCACCACCAGGGATAGGACGTTTTGCAATGGCGGCTGGGATCATGTAAGTCCCCCAAGAAGAGGTAATGTTACCCCCACCGACAGCGGTACCGACCATTTGGCGGACAGAACACATGGTCATGGTGTCATCCACGTCCATCAACACTTTTTCAGTCTTTTTAGGGTAGTTCAGCTCTTGGAAGATGCGATGGCCAAGGAAGTCTGGTGACCACATTGCGACAGCAAGAATCGCAAACGGTAATGATGCAATGAAGTGTTCCATGTTAGGTAGACCCAGCATCCAACCTTCTTCAGTGCTGCCCCACCAGTAAACTGGGTTGAGGTTTGGCAAACCTGTCTCAGTCACAAATTTGATATCAAAACCGGCACCGAGTACCAGGGCAATAACAAGACCAGTGAAAGCACACACAGGAATTGCCAGCCAGCGCTTGTTCACTTTGGCAAGGAACGCATAGAGCGCGATAGTGACCGCAAGTACGATCAGGCCAACGTAACCCATGCTACCCGCTTCAACAGTCGATGATTGCAGGCCGACCGCCCAATCCTGGATAGAGGTAATCTGGCTCATGGTGCCTGTCAGACCAAGGAAGATAAGCAAGCCACCGGCAGTACCTTCAGAGGTGAGGTTCACCAGTTTGGAACCACCTTTAAGAAAGCTAAGCAGAAGACCGAATACGCCGATGAGGATTGCCAATGCAAGAGGGTGAGCACCAGCGAGAGCTATGGTACCGATAAGAGGGATCATTGGACCGTGGTTACCAGCCAGGTTGGCTTTAGGGTTAATAAAACCAGAGGCAAGCACACAGAAAAGAAGTGCAGGGATGAGCATTTCTACACGGGCAACTTCGATAGCGAAGTCTTTACCCAGATTGACATGATCCCATGCAGCGGTAAGGCCCTCAGCCCAAGACATCATCACCGCAGAGTACATTGCGATGATACCGATTGTACCTGCAAGCGCAGGGACCAGGTCTTCAAGTTCAAAACGGAAGTCGCGGCCTGGCAAGTTGAGACCAAAGCGACGTGGTTTCATGATTTGCAGTTCATGGTCCAGATAGTCTGAACGGCTGGCAAACTCGGATGCCGGACGGTGCAGCTCACGGTAGCTTTTGTCCTCAATGTCCGAATCAGAGTGCGGTTTCTTAACGGCGTCTGACATAGATTCCTCGTATCAAAAATAAAAAGTTCATTGGTTTTGTTGTTATTCGCTTCCTGCGGCATGTCTGAACGGCGTATCAGGCACGAGGTTCGTCGTGCTTAATGGTAGTCAACCGTGGCGACAATGCTGGCCTCAGAGGGCTTTTATCTTGTTGGCGAGTGTAGCTTGCTTACCCTAAAGGGTGATTGATTTAGATCAGCTTATGAAAGAATGTGAAAGAAAACTACACAACCTATAATCAACATGAATGAACACAAATTGAACGGCGTAGTTTTTTTACAAAACGTGATGTTAATTAGACGCTTAGACAAGAGATTTTGTTGTCGCAGCCGGATATAACCTCAAAGGGTGAGGAGGGTCTTGTTTTTATCAATTTGTTAATAAGCATGATGGCGAGAAATGTTTTGTTGATGTGGGTTTTATGCGGGTTTATAAGTTTAAAATGCTAATTTATGAATTGTTAGTCATATAAAGTGGCATAGTATCCAGAAATGACAGGTTAATAATTTGTTGCGTAATTCTTTTTGGGGTGCTAGTTTGTAGCGAAATGCAGGTGGGAACTGCATAAAAACTGCATACAGGGAGTAATAGCGCAATGAATGATGTACCAGCGCTGAATATTAAGGATCTGCACAAAACCTTCGGTCAAAACGAAGTCCTGAAAGGCATCTCACTGGAAGCTCATAAAGGTGATGTCATTTCCATCATCGGCTCTTCCGGTTCAGGTAAAAGCACCTTCCTTCGTTGTATCAATCTACTCGAAACGCCTACCGCAGGTGAGATCTGGGTAAACGGTGAGTTGATTCAGATGAAAAACAACCGTTCCGGTGAATCTGTCCCTGCTAATGAAAAACAAGTTCAGCGCATCCGTTCGCGTCTGGCGATGGTTTTTCAGGGATTTAACCTCTGGTCGCACATGACCGTGTTGGAGAACGTCATTGAAGCTCCGGTTCACGTGTTAGGTGTGCCTAAAAAAGAAGCGATTGAAAAAGCGGAAGTGTTGTTGAAGAAAGTCGGTCTTTACGAGCGTAAAGACTACTATCCTGGACACTTGTCCGGCGGTCAGCAACAGCGTGCGGCGATTGCTCGCGCATTGGCGGTTGACCCAGAGGTGATGCTGTTTGACGAACCGACCTCGGCACTCGATCCTGAGTTGGTGGGTGAAGTATTGGGCGTGATGAGAGATTTGGCAGAAGAAGGGCGTACCATGCTGGTGGTTACACATGAGATGGCCTTTGCCCGTGATGTGTCTAACCACGTCATGTTCTTGCATCAAGGACTGGTGGAAGAGCAGGGCGATCCAGCGAGATTGTTCACAAATCCTGAATCTCAACGACTGCAACAGTTTATTTCGTCTATCTATTAAATAGACCTTTTCAGCTGCGCGTGTTCTCAAGGCGTGCCGCAAATACACAACATGAATAAACAAAAAATTACAATCACAGGAGTATGGAAATGAAAAAGTGGTTACTTGTTGCAGCACTCGCTGCTACTGCATCAACCGGTGTCGTTCAGGCGAAAGAATGGAAAACAGTTCGCTTCGGTATTGAAGGTGCTTACCCTCCATTTAGCTGGACTGAAGCGGATGGTTCGCTGAAAGGATTTGATGTCGACATGGCGAACGCGCTGTGTAAAGAGATGCAAGTGGAATGTAAGATCGTTCCCCAGGATTGGGACGGCATTATTCCTTCACTGCTGGCTCGTAAATACGATGCCATTATTGCCGCGATGTCGATCACCGAAGAGCGTAAGAAGAAAGTCGACTTTACTGGAAAGTATGCGCAGATTCCGAACAAGTTCATCGCGAAAAAAGGTGCTAATCTGAATTTCGATAACCTGGATGGTGTAAAAATTGGTGTTCAGCGTGCTACGACGCACGATAAATACCTGACAGATAACTATGGTGAAAAAGTTGAAATCGTACGTTATGGCTCATTCGATGAAGCGTATCTGGATCTGGCTAATGGCCGTATCGCAGCGGTTTTGGGTGATGCATCTGCACTGGAAGAAGGCGTGCTGAACAAAGCTGGCGGTGAAGGCTACGAGTTCGTTGGTCCTTCGTTGACGGATCCTCAGTGGTTTGGTGAAGGCATGGGTATCGCTGTTCGTAAACAGGATAAAGACCTGACTCAGAAACTGGATGCTGCCATTCTTTCCCTGCGTGAAAAAGGCATCTATCAGGATATCGCAGCGAAATACTTTAACTACGACGTATACGGCAAATAAGCCGTAACGTGATTCCGGCTGCTGGTTTCTGTTCCTAGAGGTATCCGGCAGCTGGTTTCAAGTTTTGAGTTTAGGGATCAGGAACTCACCTATGCTGAATTTACAGGGATATGAAGCCTCTATCCTCAAAGGGGCCGTTCTGACGATAGAAGTTGCTGTTCTGTCGCTACTGCTTGCTATGATACTCGGTATGCTCGGTGCGCTGGCGAAATTGGCGCCGTATCGCTGGGCACGAGCTATCGCCACTCTTTACACCACCATCATTCGCGGTATTCCCGATCTGGTTTTGATGATGCTTATCTTCTTCGGCGGCCAGATCATGTTAAACAACAGTTTGTACGCTGTGAATGAATGGCTCAACAACTGGTTTACAGCCAGTGACCCGAATCACGAGTGGGTCTCCTACCTGCCTGACTACATTGATGTCAGCCCGTTCATCGCGGGTATTCTGACCATCGGCTTTATTTTTGGGGCTTACATGGCGGAAACCTTCCGTGGCGCGATCATGGCTGTTGATAAGGGCGAGCTGGAGGCGGCAAAAGCCTATGGCATGAGCTCAGCACTTGCGTTTCGTCGCATTCTGTTGCCGCAAATGATTCGTCACGCGCTTCCGGGGTTCGGTAACAACTGGTTGGTGCTGCTCAAAACGACGGCGCTGGTATCGATTATCGGTCTGGAAGACATGGTTCGTATGAGTTCTTTGGCTGCGGGATCCACCAAAATGCCCTTTACTTTTTACATGGCGGTGGCGTTGATCTTCCTCTTCTTTACCAGTGTTTCAACCGGTTTGCTGAAATTGGTTGAGCGCAAGTTCAGTATTCACGCGAGGTAGATATGGATTTTTCTCTGATTGTCGATAGTTTTCCTATCTACCTGAGCGGGTTGTGGACCACAGTTTGGTTGGTTGCATTGGCCTTGGTCATCGGTTTATGCGTGGCGATTCCATTGGCCATCGCCCGAAACAGCCCCAACTATTTTTTTAACGGGCCGTCCTGGGCGTTCATTTACTTTTTCCGTGGTACACCGCTTTTGGTGCAGTTGTATCTGATTTACTACGGTATGGATCAGTTTTTTCCGGTCAAAGACACCTTGTGGGAGAATGCCTGGTTCTGTGCTTTGGTTGCGTTTGTACTGAATACTTCTGCGTATACGGCGGAAATCATTCGGGGCGCGATCAATGGGTTGCCGAAAGGTGAAGTGGAAGCGGCAAAAGCCTATGGGATGAGCACATTTAAAACTTATCAGCGTGTGGTACTGCCAAGTGCGTTGCGTCGTGCGTTGCCAGCTTACAGTAATGAAGTGATCTTCATGCTGCATGGCAGCGCGGTAGCGGGCATCATTACCATCATGGATCTGACCGGGGCTGCTCGATTGGTGAATTCACGCTATTACGCGCCATTTGAATCCTTCCTCACGGCGGGTATGTTTTATATGTGTCTGACGTTTATTATTTTGTGGTGTTTCAAATACGCTGAAAAACGTTTCCTGGCCTATTTGAGGCCGAGAAGTTAAGCGCAAAAAAGCCGATACACCGTTGTGTATCGGCTTTTTTATTGGAAGCGGGGTGGCATTATTGAGTCAGAGTTTTCTGATAACTTGAGTATTGCACTTTGTTTCGTAGACTCGCAGTATTTTGCATTAACTTGAAGTGTGACCATGCTGCGACGTTTTATTTTCCTCATAATCGGTGTGTTGCTGTTTGGCTGCGGTGGATCCGATGGCTCTGACAGTAAAAGCGACCAAGGTAGCGCCACCACCATCACTCCATCGGGCGACGATGGGTCTCAATCGGAAGCGGATGCGAGTCCTTTACCGGACTCACAATCCCGGCTTGAACAGGCGCTGTCTTCGGGCCATGCCTTACTGGTCGCAGATCCCAACCAATTCATTCAGGAAAGCCGGCGCTATGTCGCGGAGCTGGCTGTAGAGTATGACGCCATCAAAGCACAGTTATCTGGAGTATCGGATGGTCAGTCGCTTGATGGCTTGTACTGGGATCCAACCCATGATGCGGCGTTGCTACAGGCTCAATTTGGCTTCAATACGCCCATCTTGATGACCAACAAAGCCATGGTCAGTGGCTACGACGACCAGAAAATGACGCTGGGCGTGGCAGGAGAGCAGTCCTCCGCGCGCTACGCCGTGTTAGGCAGTAACCCGTTTCGCACTAGTTTTATGTCGCCATCCAGTGTCAACGAACCCATGCACCAATGGCTGGACAATCTGATTGGCTGGCTGACGCACTCAACGTCCGGCAACAAGATGCGAGTGGTGCTGGCGCAGCTGGATCAATCTTATTACTTCAAAGACGAACAAGGCACAAGAGCATGGCTGGACGCTCGCTATCCTGGTCAAGTCAGCTACAACGAGCAGGACGCATGCGACGGTCAGGCTTTGGCGGCCTGTTTGAGCGCTGACCCGGATTTATTGATCCTTTCGCAGCATTCGACGGCTGGCGCCAGTGCACAGGTGGTAACCAGTGCGGTAAAAGAGGCCATGGCGCGAGGCATTCCGGTGTTGTACCTGCATCTGAACGGGCACATGGACCCGCTGGGTGAGGCGTTATTTGAGCTTTTGCATGTGCGTTATGTTGGGGACAATTATTGGCGAAAACTGGGTGTTGATGGCTGGGATGCGACAACACTGAATGGCTACTTACCAGAAGATATTCAGGCTCAGCAGACGCTGCTAGCGCGTTTCGAGTCCGGTGACTTTGGTGTCGACCTGTCTCAATGTGACGATAAAACTTGCGCCGCAGCGTCGCAGATGGATGGGCAGTTTTATCAGGCAGTAACGTCAATCCAGCAGCAGTTAATGGCGCTGGATCGTCAGAACATCGATCTGTTTGCTTCTGAGGATTATCGCTACGAGAAACTGTTGTTGCTGCTGGCAGATCATTATCGTCATCATGTCCGTTTTCCGATGGATAAGCTCACCAGTGCGGACGCTGACTTCTTACGAGCTTACTTCGCTGACTATACGCAGTACTACTCACGTGACGTCAATCCGGCACAACCTGATCTGGGCAACTTTGGTCGCAGTACCTTTCCTAATGTGGCACGCATCACTCAGGAGGTGACGCTTAATGCCAAGCGCAATTTTCGTGCAGCAGGCGTGTATGCTTTTCCGGGGGAAACTGTGGTGGTGACACGACTGGATGATAGCCCGGTCGCCACCGCGGTGGCATTCAATACTCTCAGAAGCGGCGCGACACATGAATTTTCCGACCAGGGGTACAAACGACCCAAGTTTCTTACGTCGCCGCAGTTCCCGTTAGAGCCAGGCCAAAGCATTCGCCTCACGTCAGCGTACGGTGGGCCGCTTCAGGTGCATTTTGATGACAATGACCATTCTGTCCGTTTACGCTTTGAAAACATCGGACTGCATCCAATCTGGCGTGGCAGCGAAGACAATCAAACGTTTATCGACGCGCTGAATGCAGACCAATACGACTGGGCTGAGTTGATCACCGCAGGTTTTGAAGTCCATTCGACGGCAAATAAAATGAAAGAATCGCTCAATGCGGTTACCTGGCCGACGCCAGCGGACATGGCGATGGCGACCGAACGCTATGTCAGTAACTTGCCTCATGCTCTGGCAGGCTTCCAAGGTCCGGGAATTGATAACATCAGTGACATTTACGATTTCGGTCAGGCCCAAGGCTGGCAAATAGACACCATAGATATGGTGAAACACATGAACGCCGATCAGGCTAACTGTGGTTATGGCTGTTCAGGAAATCCTTACGATGCGTATTGGGCATTTAACCCGGTGGGGCATGGTGATTTGCACGAACTGGGCCACGGTCTGGAAAAAAGCCGCTCCCGCTTTGAAGGCTGGGAAGGGCACGCCAGTACCAACTTCTACTCTTACTACAGCAAATCGCGTTTCTATCAGGAAACAGGTCAGGATCCGGATTGTCAGTCTCTCGACTTCAAGGCGTTGTTTGAGTTGTTGCAGAGCAGTCGCAACCAACCGGATCCACAAACGTTTATGCAGCAACAAAATTTGACTGGTTGGAGCTGGGGCGCGCGTATTTATATTCAGATGATGATGTCAGCGCAATCGCAGCATGTCGTCAGCAATGGCTGGCACTTGCTGGGGCGTCTGCACTTGCTAGAACGCGAGTTTAATCGTCTTGATAACTCGGTTGAGGTGTGGAACAGCGGCCGGGCAAGTATCGGCTTTGCTCAGTACACGCTGGACGAAGCCAAAGCGATGAGTCGCAACGATTGGCTGCTGGTGGCATTGTCTAAGGTGGCCACACGCGACATGACCGCTTACCTCGAAATGTGGGGTTTTGCTTTTAGTGATAAAGCGAAACTGCAGGTCAGCAGTAATGGGTATGCTGCTATGCCGTTGCAGTTTTTTGCCACATCCGAGACGGGATATTGCACCACGGAGTTCGCAACACGTCCGGTCAATGTTGATGGTATCGCTCAGTGGCCTTTGTAAGGTTCATAAAGGGAGGCTTATGCCTCCCTTTGTTTTTAGCGAAAGACTGACCAGATCGGAGCGTGATCTGAGGGCTTTTCGATACCACGCAACTCATAATCGATACCCGCTTCCTGACATTTTGCCGCCAGTGATGGCGTTGCGAGGATCACATCAATACGCAGACCGCGGTTATCGTCAAAGCCTCTGGAACGATAATCGAACCACGAGAACTGATCGTCGACGCCTGGGTGCAGTTTACGGAAGGTGTCTTCAAATCCCCAGTCAAGCAAGGTTTTCAGCCATTCACGCTCTTCCGGTTGGAACGAACATTTGCCGGTTTTGAGCCAGCGCAAACGGTTTGGTTCACCAATGCCGATATCGAGGTCGATCGGGCTGATGTTGATGTCACCCATGACGATCACCTGCTCATCCTGAGTATGGAAATCATTGAGGTAGGTCATCAGATCTTTGTAGAACTGGCGTTTATAAGGGAATTTGGTTTCATGGCTGATGTTGTCGCCCTGCGGGAAGTAGCCGTTCAATACGGTGACTTTTTCGCCTTGTTCATTGAGAAACGTCGCCATGATCATGCGTTTTTGATGTTCTTCGTTATCGGTCGGGAACCCTTTACGTACTTCGATTGGCTCCTGCTTACATAACATGGCAACACCGTAATGTGCTTTCTGACCATGAAAGTAGACTTTGTAGCCCATCGCTTCAACCGCTTCAAGCGGGAACGCTTCGTCGTGAACCTTGATTTCCTGCAATCCGATCACATCCGGCTGGTGTTTATCTATCAGAGCCTGTAACTGATGCAGGCGTGCACGCAGGCCATTGATGTTGAAACTGATAACTTTCATTTTCTATCCTTTTGTACGCTTTGTTTCGATGGTAACACAGAAGCTCGACTTGAAAATATTCCCCTGAGCTTCGTCGCGGACGTTTTAAACACTTAATTGATGTTTAACATTTTTATAAACTTTCGATTGATATAAAAAAACAATGTGGTCTAATTTATAAACAATGCAAATTGCCGGTGTAGAACCTAAACGCTGGTAAAGCGCTTTCAGATCATTTAGTTTGCGATAAGGATGTTGTATGCGAACGCTTTCAGTACAATGGAAAATCACGCTATTGGCAGGATGCTGCCTGTTACTGACTTCTCTCTCTTTGGTCGGATTTTCCGTTTATAACGCCGTCACGAATCAACAAATCATTAAAAAACAGAGCTCGGCTTCGGTGGCAGAGAAATCCAGTCAGTTACTTGAAACTCGGGCTCTGCTCAATGCAACCGAGGTAACGGAATATTTAAATGAAGCGATTTACCGCTCAGAAATGTTGGCGGCCAATGCTCTGTTTACCAAAACCAATAGTGAAGAAAACTTTGGTGCCAGTGAAGATTTGCGCACGGCCTTAGACGAAATGGTTCGTAAATCTGTGATCAACTTTGAGTCGATTCGTGGCGCCTATCTGGTATTTAAACCTCAGATGCTGGATGGGGAAGACAACAACTATGAAAATGCAGATTACGTCGGTTCAAACGAAGCGGGTCGATTTGCTGCATACTGGCAGCAGTCGGTTGATGGTGAGAATGTCTTACCTCATGTCCTGTCTGAACAAGCGATCAACGACGCCGCCAACAGCGAGCGCTTTTTCTGTCCTTTATCGACTGGCGATACCTGCGTGTCTACTCCCCGTTTGGTGGAAAGTGAGCAGGGCACGGTGCTGACGGCATCGATCTCTGTACCGATTTCCATTGATGACACGCCGATAGGCTTTTTTGGTATTGATCTGAATCTTAACGGACTGTCATCGGTGGCCAGCGCCTCTGACGCCAGTCTGTTTGCTGGACAGGGACAAGTTTACATTGTCAGTTTGAGCGGTGCACTGATTGCCAGTGATAATTCAGCGTTGAAAGCGGGTGACCCTTTCAGCAGTAAATCGCTTCCCTCAGACAAGCTTACCGATTTGTTGTTTGGTGGAGAAGTGGCCAGTTTTTGGAGTGAGGATCGGCGCTGGCTGACCGTCTTTGCACCGATCAAAGTGGCAAACCAAACCTGGGGAGTTATTTTCCAGATGCCGGACAGCAGCGTCCTGGCGGATGCCAACTCTCTGGATTCGACCATCAGCCAGCAAGTTGCTGGTGGTGTGCAAACCGAGTTAATTGTGGGAGGTGTACTGGTATTGCTGGGGTTAACGGTCATCACTTTGTTGGCCATACGTATTGTCAGACCCATTCGTGAAGTGGTTCACCGCCTGGAAGACATCGCGTCCGGTGAAGGGGATCTGACCCAACGCCTGGAAACCCATTCAGGGGATGAAATTGGTCAATTGGCGCAGGGATTCAATCGATTTTTAGATAAGTTACAGGGCACGATACGCCAAGTGGTCGACAGCACGCACCAGGTGGCGGCGATCTCTGAGCAATCTAAAGTAGCCGCACAGCAAACGCGCAGTAGCAGTGAGGCTCAGTTTAAAGAAGTTGACATGGTGGCCACTGCCGCCGAAGAGATGACCCAAACCGCGGGCTTGGTTGTCAGCAATGCGGAAGTGGCCGTTGAAGCGGCGGAATCCGCTCAGCAGTCTGCGGACACCGGTCAACAAGTGATTGGCCGTTCGCAGCAGGAGATGATGAATCTGGTCGAGCGCATGACCCGAGCAGTCCCCATCGTCGAAGAGCTGGCGGCAAACAACGCGAACATTACCGATATTCTGGCGGTGATTGAAGGCGTTTCAGAACAAACGAATTTATTGGCTCTGAACGCGGCAATTGAAGCTGCGCGAGCGGGCGACCAAGGTCGGGGATTCGCCGTCGTGGCGGATGAGGTACGCAGCCTGGCCAGCCGGACTCAGGATTCGGTGGGGGAAATTCGCGACGTGATCGATAAAGTACAACGCGGAACTCGCGATGTGGTGGAGGCGATCCAAGAAGGCAATCTGCTGGCGAATCAGTCCGCGAGTCAGGTGAATGACGCAGTGGCTGAGTTGGAACGCATTCTGCGATCTATCGCTTCCATTCATGATATGAACAGTCAGATTGTTAAAGCGGCAGAAGAGCAACAAGCCGTCAGCAGTGAAGTGAATCAAAGTGTGGCTAACATCCGTGAACTCAGCGCTACGATTTTGGATCAGGCGGGAGAGTCTGAGAGTGTCGGGGCAGAGATCAGTCAGATGTCGGAACGCCAGCAGAGTCTGGTGTCACAATTCAAAGTTTAGATCTGCGATGTAAAAAAGGAGCCTTAAGGCTCCTTTTGTAATCAATATTCTGGAAAGTACCAGAATCCTTTATTGACTAACTGAGTCAGTAACTGAAACGTTTCGAGTGACTGATGGCTCTCCAGATCGTCCAGAGTCACACTGTCCTCATTGCACAAATGTTGTAGCAGCGGTGCCTGGTCGTCAGTAACATGAAAGACTTCGCCATTAATAAAGGCCGTCAGAGGCTCGTTTTCATGATAGAGCGCGCGAAGCCCGGAGACTTTGTACAGCGCGTCGCCTGCATACAGGTTGCTCTGGATTTGTTCTTCAAGATACGGCTCTTCTGGCTCTACCACATCCAACTGATGACGAGACTGACTGAGCATACAGCCCATGAAATGACGAACTGTCTCCGGCGAGCGCAATGCAGCATTTAGCATGGTATCCAGTTGCGCCAGATCCGTCTGGCTGATAGCGCCGTGCGCCTGACGTGCCTGCAACTCGGGGTTGTGCAGGTGGGCATCACCCATATCGTGCGCCAGTACATAGTCGGCGAAATTACTCAACAGCTCTTGTTCTTTGGGTGAACGGAACCCAACCGAATAGCTCATGGACGCTTCCAGCGTTTGGCCTTCATGTGGGTAACCGGGGGGAATGTAAATAATGTCGCCCGGTTCGAGCACATCATCAATCACGGCATCAAACCCTTCGATTTGACGCAGCGCATCTGTGCGGCATTGTTCCTGGTATTGCCCTTCGTCCAGCGCTCCTACTCTCCAGCGACGTTTGCCTTGGCCCTGGATAATAAATACATCGTATTGATCAATATGTGGGCCGACACCGCCACCGGGTGCTGAGTAACACACCATGACGTCATCAAACAACCATTGAGGCATGGCTTTGAATGGCTCAACGAGTTGAGCGGCGCCCGGATGCCAGTGGTTGGCGGCCTGTACAATGAGTTGCCAGTGGCTCTCGCCCAACTGAGTCAATTTTTCTTCGTCAAATGGGCCGTGTTCCGCACTCCACTGACCATCGAGATTAGAAACAAAGCGAGAATCGATTTCTTTTTCCATGGTCAGGCCAGCCAGTTCATCCGGACTGATGGGATCGACGAAGTCTGCAAATCCGCCTCGGATAACGACGGGTTTTTTTTGCCAGTACTGGCTCAGGAATTGGTCTAGAGAAAAACTAAGTTGGAGCATAATTTATGAGCTTCTTTCAGCGAGTTGGTTTTCCAAATCCGATTTAACGATGTCGAGTGCTTTCAGCGCAACTTCAGGATCGATTTGGTTAGATTCGAGCAAATAGATAAGATCAACCGCCAGTTTGACTTCTTCTGGCGCGTTTTCCAGTGAATTAGGGTCTGACATGACTACTGATGCTTCTCCCGGTAGGTGATCTGTTTTTCCAGTTTAACTTTCGCTTCCTGGCATCGTTTCAGACGTTGTTCTGTGGCAAGTAACGCCTTTTGCACTTCGTGCTGTTGGAACGAAGGTGCGGTGCTTAACGCACGTTCCTTTTCTCGGACCATATCAATCAGTCGCCGTTCCCATTCCTGATGCTGAGCCAAATCTTGGTATAGCTCATTTATCGGTTTGCGGAAATGATGGTGATGTCGAGGCGCGTTTTTGCGGATGTTTTGTGTTGAGAGCTCGCGCTGAATGGCGCTGATCTGAGCGAGTAAGTGCTCGGTCAGATATTCGGCACGTCCGGCGGTTAGCATACCGGCCTGCTCTTCTCGCAAAATCGTGTCGAAGGTTGACTTCGCTTCTTCTGCGCATGGCACCAACAGGCGGCCTTTGCAACGAAACAGGCGCTCGTCAAAAAGTGGTTGATACTGTTCGCCGCGCTGGCGATCCAGTTGCGCGGCATCCAGTGCCAGTTGTGTCAGCGTGCTGCTTAACTGTTCAAATTTGCTCATATATTTACGAACCACGCATCATAAGCGAGTTTGACGGCAAGGATGCTGACGACGCTGACGAAGATTGGACGGATAAACTTGGCTCCGAAACGAATCGCAGAATGTGCACCGACAAACGCGCCAGCCATCAGGCAAACGCCCATGGTCAGGCCCAGCACCCAGTCTATATGACCAAGAATGGCAAAAGTAATCAGAGAGGTAAAGTTGCTGGTAAAGTTCATCGCTTTGGCAACGCCGGATGCCAACAGAATGTTCAGACGATAGAGGGCCATGGAACTGACCGTCCAGAAGGCGCCCGTCCCAGGTCCGGCCATCCCATCGTAGAAACCTAAAATCAGCCCCTGACCGTACTGTTTTTTGTGGAACTTACCGCAAGGCGGTGGGGTGGCATTATGGCTGACCGACGGCGTTTTGTGCCAAATGGTGTAAATCGCCGCTGCCAGAATAATCAATGGCAGAACTTTTTCTAACCAGTCCGTGCTGATCATGTCAACAAACAGGGTGCCGAGCGCCGCCCCGATCAAGGTAGCAATAAAAGCTCGAAACCAACATTTTGGCTTAAACAGCTTTTTGCGATAATAGGTGAATGCAGCCGTGGAGGAGGCAAACGTCGCGGCCAGCTTGTTAGTACCCAGTGCGATATGAGGTGGCAATCCCAAAGAGAGCAGGGCAGGTACAGTCAGCATGCCTCCGCCTCCGGCTACGGCATCAATAAAGCCGGCCAGAAATGCTACAAGCGCTAAAACGATGAGCAAGCTCGGCTCAATTAATTCCATAAATCTCTTTTAATCTGAGGCATCACGGCATCGATACGCGATGTGGTTAGTATTCGATAGTTCGCTTAAAAGGCGGCAAAGAGTCTAGCAGAGCTTTGCCGTAGCGTTTCGTAATGATTCGTCGGTCAAGGATGACGACTCTACCAGAATCGCGCTCCTTACGCAGCAGACGACCTACGGATTGTATCAGCTTTTTGCTCGCTTCCGGGACGGTGATCTGCATAAACGGGTTGCCGCCCCGAGCTTCGATGTACTCAGAGTGTGCTTGTTCAACGGGTGAAGTTGGAACGGCAAAGGGGATTTTAGTAATGATCAGGTTCTCCAGCAATTCTCCTGGAAGATCTAATCCTTCAGAAAAACTGCCTGTTCCAAATAAAATACTGGTTTTTTGACATTGAACCAGCGTTTTATGTTTATTTAGAATTTCTGTTCGGGACGAAGTGCCTTGTATTTGTAGAGACCAGCCCCTTTTAACGAATTCTGTTGATAGCGCATCGGCGACCTGATTCATCTGCCAATAGGAAGCAAACAACACAAGGTTGGCCCCACGGTCTTCGATCAGATCGGGCAGTATTTCCACCAGATAGTCGGTAAACTGTGGTGCCTGAGGTTCGTATTTGAGCTTCGGCAGATACAGTTCTCCCTGATTTTGGTAATCAAACGGTGAGGCCAGAGCCAGAAAACGGGTTCCATACTCTTCTTTTTGGCTGATTCCGGCTTGATGACAAAAGTAGCTGAATGAATTGAGCGCTCGCATCGTTGCCGAGAGCAATATCGCTCCCACGCAGCGACTCCAAAGCTGTTGATCGAGCTGCCATCCTATTTCCAAAGGGGACACGTTGACGATAAAATCGCCTTCGCGATCGGGGCTCAGTTCAAGCCAGCGCGCCAACGGGGCGCCTTTTTCCCGTTTAGGCTCTGCCATTAATTTCCAGACCTGAGCAAGGTTATCCATACGCTGAATGTAAAAGCCCAGTTCAGCCAATGCGGGCTCGGCCAGACGATTCGCTAACTCACCATCTTTTACCCGTTCCGCTATCAGATCGGCAATTTTTGCTACTGCTTGCGCGCCTTTTTGAGAATACCGTTTTAGTTCTTGTGCTTCTTTTTCCAGCCAGTCGGGAAGATCGCCGTTTTCAAAGCGATAAATCTTATCTTCAAAATGAGTGGGGTCGAACTGACGAGCCAACTGATTGAGCGATGGAATTAAAACTTGTGCTGAGTCCTGAACTTCACTCAAAAACCGGTTAACTCGTTTCGCGTCAGCCAGGCCGGCGAATTTTGACACCGTTTGATTCAGTCGTTCCAGCCAGGCCGAAGCGCCTTTCAGGCTGGCTGCTGCAGAGGCATGGTCACGAGCTACATGTGGCAGATGATGAGCTTCATCAAACACATAAATGGTATTTTCCGGTTCAGGTAGTATCACGCCACCACCTAAATCACAATCCGCCATCACCAAACTATGATTGGCAATAATAACGTCGTTTTTATCCAGTTCAGAGCGCGCTTTTTGGAACGGGCAGCCACGATGGGCTGGCATACTGTTATTACAACTGTGTTTATCACTGACGATCAGTTGCCAGAGTTCATCCGGAATGGACTTTGGCCAAGAGTCTCGGTCGCCGTCCCATTTTCCCTGAGCCAGGCTACGATACATCGTCTCAAGTAACTCAATGTCTTTCTTTTTGGGTTTGGTTTCAAACATGGCCATTTGACCGCCATCGACACCGCTGGCGGTCGCGAGTTTTTCGGCACAACAGTAACGTTGACGTCCTTTGGCAAGAATGAATGAAAACTCTTTATCGGTGAGGCGACGATAGAGGGGCAAATCCTTGTTGACCAGCTGTTCTTGTAAAGCAACGGTGGCCGTAGAAATGACCACTTTGCGATTGTTGAACAAGGCTACGGGGATTGCAGCCATTAAATAGGACAGGGATTTACCGATGCCGGTTCCGGCTTCAGCCACCAATATGCGATTTGATTTGTGATACTCACCACATAACGTCTTGGCGATTTCCGCCACCAGATAATTCTGAGCGCGACGAGGTACAAAGTTATCCAACTGCTCTTTGAGGTTCTGATAGCAGTGGTGAATGTTTTTTTGAATGTTACTGGTTAGCATATTGTGAC
>NZ_WXWP01000170.1:0-16385 GCF_009904765.1 Vibrio sp. V39_P1S14PM300 | reverse complement strand
CGGTTGAAGTGTTCGTGATGTATCAGTGCTTTAGCTCTGATTCGAACTCGTTATTAAACCAGTAATACGGACATTATAAGATGAAGATGAAATTATTAGCTGCAGCAGTGGCAGCGACAGCATGTGGTACTCAAGCCTTCGCAGCGCAAGTTTACAACAACGAAGGTACAACTCTGTCTATCGGCGGTCACGTTTCCGTGGGTGTCGGTGAATACGATGGCGGCGTTAACTACGACGGTTCTGATGAAGTTCAGGTTAATCAGGTTTCTCCACGTATCAATGTGGCGGGATCGCAAGATCTGGGCAACGGTGTCGTTGTCGACGCAAAAGGTGAATGGTCTCTGAACTACCTGGAAGGTGGTGACAACTCTTTTGCAACTCGTTTGGGCTACATTGGTGCAACACACGATGACTACGGTCGTCTGGTGGTGGGTACTCAGTGGTCGCCATACTACGATGTCGGTGGTATTGCGGATTTACCAATCGCGTTCGCGAACAACTTCTTGTATGACGATCAATACGATCTGGGTACTGCCCGTGCCGAACGTATGGTCAGCTACCGCAACGCTTTTGCGATTGGCGATGTGGGTGAACTGGCTATGGGTCTGGGCTGGCAAGGCGAGCACGACATGTACGATGCACGTATCCAGGCAGGTCTGACATTCTCTTTCAGTGCGTTCTCTATCGGTTATGCCTACAGCGGCGGTGACGTGGGTGTAGGTAGTCAGGAAAACGCAGAATCCAGCATTTTTTCAGCGAAGTACGGCAGCTATGGTTCAGGTCTGTACGTGGCTTTGGTTTACGCCATGAACGACTATATGAACGATGGATTTGCCGGTGGCAAAGTCAAAGACAGCGATGCGTATGAAGCGTTGGTCGCGTACGGTCTGGGCAACGGCCTGAACCTGAGCATCAACTACGAAGCAGTTGAAGACAATGACGACAGCGATACCGTATTCAGCCAGACGGCTCTGCAAGCAGAGTACAACTTCACACCGAAGCTGGTTGGTTTTGCAGGGTATCAGTTCGACTTGGGTAACGATTACAACAGCGATGAAAACGATGAGTGGATCATCGGTGCTCGTTACTACCTATAACTAGAATCTACTGCCTAAACACACCAACTTGTGTTTGCGCCTGTTCGTTTTGGACAGGCGTTTTATTTTTGGGTCATCGGGCCGCCATCAATCCGATGGCACGCGAATAACCAAAGAGGAAGTCGCAGAATGGGGCTGCGATCTTACTTTTGCAACGAAGTTCATTGATTTACTTCTGAATTTTTTCAACTAGGCTAAAATCTGCTCTCTTATTCACATCAGGGAAGAGTTTATGCAATCCGTTCGCTTACAGGATAAAGTCATTACGCCGTCCAAGATATTGTGCATCGGCCGTAACTACCTCGAACACATTCAGGAGTTGAACAATGCGGTGCCAGATGAAATGGTGGTGTTCAACAAAGCCAATTCCTGTATCAGTCAGCGTCTGCATTCCTTTCGTGATGAGCGCCTGCACTACGAAGCGGAGATCTGTTTTGTCGTTAAAAACGGTCAGTATAGCGGAGTGGGTCTTGGCCTCGACCTGACCAAACGTGAATTGCAGTCAAAACTCAAAGCCAAAGGGTTGCCGTGGGAACGGGCGAAAAGCTTTGATGGTTCTGCGGTCTTTAGTCGTTTCCTGCCGCTCAGTGGCATTGATATCAATGCGTTACAACTTGAACTGTTCATCAACTGTGTTCGCGTACAATGCGGAAAAGTGACGCAAATGATGTACCCACCACTGACGATTCTTGATGAACTGAAAAGTTACACGACGCTGAATGATGGCGACATCGTGATGACCGGGACGCCACAGGGAGTCGGAGAAGTACATCAGGGGGATGTTTTCCTCGGGCGTTTAAAATGCGGTGAGCAAACGCTGATCGAAACTGAATGGCTCGCTGACTGAAACAAATTCCTTTACCTTCACCCAAGGGCAAAGCGTAACCTCCGTGATGAGTGACATCTATCAGCGGAGGTTTTTTATGGGTTGTTGTAATCAGGCACCGAATGGTGGCAGCGGAAACTTAGGATTGTTGGTGAAAGTCACCGTAGTGCTCGCCGCCGTTATCGTGTTGCTGACGTTCTTTTTCGGTTAGCTCTAAACGACACGCTTAATGGGCAAATACCCACAGATTCAGCAGCAGAAAGACGGCCATGCTGATGAGCGTGGTGAGTAATACGTTGCGCGTTTTCCAGGCCAGTAGGGCCGCCAGTGCCGCCCCCCATATATACGGATTGTCGGCGGCCACCCACAACTGGTCCTGTTCGGGCATAAACACAATCGGTGCCCAAATCGCGGTCAAAACCGCCGGGCTGGAGTAGCTCAGCAGACGTTGTGCCTGAGGATTTAGTCTGAGTGGCAGTTTGGGCTCCAGAAACAGGTAGCGACTGAGAAAAACCAGTGCCGTCATGGCAAGGATGGATACGATCACCATTGTTAAACTCCTTTCTTTCGCCAGGTTTCACACAAATAACCGGCCAGCATTCCGCCGATACTGGCGATCATCAGGGCTCCTTCCACTTGCCAGTGATTCAGCATCACAGACAATACCAGAGAGACCATTACCGCTGTCACGACCGGTAGGTTGACAACATGTGGTATGACCAACGCAATGAAGGTCGCCGCGACGGCAAACTCTAGGCCAAGTTGATTCAGTGCGGGGATGTAGCTGCCCGCGATGATGCCAGCCAGTGTGGCTGCGTTCCAGGCGAGATAAAAACTCAACCCGGCACCGAGCGCATACCAGCGGTTAAATTGTTTCTCAGACTGTTGTCCGCAAACAGCGAACAGTTCATCAGTCAGGAGGAAACCCAGTGCCAACCGCCATTTGAGTGGCATTGGGCTGACCTTTTGGCGCATGGATACACTGTAAAGAAAGTGACGCGACGTGATGAAAAATGTGGTCAGCAACAAGGTTGCCAAGCCCGCACCTGCTTTCAGCATACCGGTCGCGACCAGTTGTGCCGAGCCCGCAAACAGAATCGCGGATAGCGCCTGGCTTTCAAGCGCGTTGAGTCCGGCATCAATGGCAAACGAACCCGCCAGAAGTCCCCAGGGAATCACAGCCACACTCAGTGGAATCATGGCAACAGTACCCCGCCAGAAAAGTTTACGCGGGCAGTCAGATGAAGAAGTTTGCAAAACGGTGGTATCCATAGCGTTATCGTTATTGAAAAATCATGAGGTTATCTAGCCACAAAACATCCAGTGAGGATTGCACAAAATTGCTATGCCAGGTGCATCATCGTAAGCGGATGGAGGTCAGATATTGTTTCGGGGTTATTCCCATGGCTCTTTTAAAGTGGCGATGCAAATGGCTTTGATCGTGAAAGCCTGCTTCCTGAGCGGCATCGGAAATCGAATGGCCACGTCTTAGCAGCGACCGGGCGCAGCGTAATCGAGACTGGATTTGGTAGGCGTGCGGAGGAAAACCAAATGCTTTCTGGAAAGTCCGCACCAGATAGTAAGGGCTGAGTCCGGCCAGTTTTGCCAGATCTTCCAGTGACACATCTGCCTGAGGAAAGTCGTCCAGAAACTCTTTCACCAGCAGGAGTTGTTTTTGACTGCGACTGACGGGCGGCTCATCAACCCTACGTTTACCGTGCCGGCAAATCAGCTTGACCAATGAGCCGTATACCAGCGTTTCTCGCAGCAAGCGGTTGTCAGAGTGTGTCAGCGTGTCAAACACCAGACGCAGTTGCTGTGCCATCTCGGGGTCATACACCACAGGTTCAGGGAAGTAAGGGATTCCAAGCCCAGACGAACCGGCATTTTCGGTTAACGCGGAGAATTGTTCAGGCAATGGATACATGGCTTTGTACTCCCAACCATGATCGGTGGCGGAGTGACCATTATGTACTTCATCGGCGTTGACGAGGATGATGCTGTCTTGTGGGGCCACGTGATTGCCCCCGGTCCGGTAAAAGCGCTGGGCGCCTTTTTCTATCACCCCGATCGTAAAGCCTTCATGGCTGTGACGAGAAAAGTTCTGATGCTTGTATTTAGCATCCAGTAATTCCAGGCCGCCAAGCTCTTTGGCTAACTGAAAGTTTGCGGTTTCAGTAAAGTGCTCTGCGTTCTTTGCCATCTTATGCCCGTTGTTTAAATACATCCTGACTCAGCCTAGCGTAAGTCGTTTCGCCTGTTTTGTACAAAATTGCTTTTTTCGTCATGACAGCTTAGGTTAAAAAACAATCTCAAACGCTCTATTTTTACGCTCTTATTGAGTGGTTTGTAATGGATTGTTTTTCTTAGCTGATATAAAATCCGGCGCTTTCCTGATTCCATAATATTATTGCTATGATCGATCTTTCCATTTTGCCAGTATATCTGACGGCCGTCGTCGCCTTACTGCTGCTTCCCGGCCCCGACATGTTGTTGATTGCCAGCTCCAGTATGAGCTATGGCCGCCGTGTGGGTCTGTTTGCCAGCTTGGGTAACGCGACCTCTGGAATTATCCTGACTCTGCTGGCCGCGATTGGGGTGTCGACGTTGATTGCCATGAGCCCTCTTGCGCTCAAAGCGTTGCACGTATTGGGCGGAGCATATCTGCTTAAAATGGGATGGGATTGCTTGCGCGCAGAAGCAAGTGCAGCGCCTGAACTGGACGCCGGAGTCACGATGGCCCGAACCTTCTATCAGCGTGCACTGATCAGTAATCTGCTCAACCCTAAAGCCTTGGTGTTTTTCGTCATGTTCTTGCCTCAGTTTGTGTCCACCAATATTGACGCTTCGTCGGGAGAACAAATGCTGGCATTGGGATTGCTGCTGAATGTTCTCGGTCTGACGTTCAATCTTGTCCTGGTAGCGCTGGTTGGCTCACTAGGACGCTCGTTGTTGTCCAATCAGCGTTTTCGAACTTATCAGCATAAGTTTATGGGCGCGATCTTTATCTTGCTGGCGCTCTGGATGCTGAGTGGCTTCACACTCTGAAGCAGCAGAGCAAGACGACTTAAGGGCTTTTCTGGTAGAAAAGCCCTTTGTTTATCGAAGGACAGTAATGAAACATGGACATTGATTTTGTACAACATCCGGATGAAGCGGATTATCAGACCGTACGCCAGGGCATCATTCGTTACAACCGTCCGCACTTTTCCAAACAGGACGTGACTCCCGTGGCGTGTTTCGCGCGCAATGAGCTCGGGGAGGTAAAGGGTGGCCTGACGGGAGAAATCTACGCCAATACGCTGTTTGTTGAGTTCCTTTGGGTGGATGACAGTCTGCGCAGTGAAGGGGTCGGGCGCCAGCTCATGTTGCGTGCAGAAGCAGAGGCAAAAGCGCTGGGCGTGACTCACTTGTATCTGGATACGTTTACCTTTCAGGCCAGAGAATTTTACATCAAGCTGGGGTTCGAAGAAGTCGGGCGATATACCGGTTACCCGACTCGCGGCGTGGATAAAATCTTTTTACAGAAAGCCATTGGCTAACAAAAGCAAAAAGCAGCCTGAAAGGCTGCTTTTTGATTCCAATGGTGATTGGCTCAGAGCGATGTCTGATGGAAATCAATCAGTTCATTCATTTGCGCTTCGGCGCGTTGATAGGCCTGCTCATAGCTGTCGCTGTCGGTGAATTGGCCGACCACTTCGTAGTAGCATTTTAATTTAGGCTCAGTACCGGAAGGGCGTACCACCACTCGGGCACCGCCTGCCAGGTGGTAGATCAATACGTCACTAACCGGCAAATCAATAGGCAGCGTTTTACCATCGATGGTTGTTCGGGTAGACGTTTTGAAGTCCTCGATGACTTCGACATTCATCCCTGCAATCTCTGATGGCGGATTGGCGCGTAACTTATCTCCGACCGGAGGTGCGCCAGGATCGAGTGCGATGGAGCGTTGCGCATTAATGTACATGCCGTGCTGACGGTAAATGGCCTCAAGTTGATCCCAGATGGTTTTACCCTGGCTGTACAGCTCTGCCGCTAGCTGAGCAAAGGCCACCAGCGCAGATAAGCCATCTTTATCCCAGACTTTATTCCCGACGGTGTAACCCAGCGCTTCTTCGTAAGCGAACAGGAACTGGTGTTGATCACTCTGCTTCTGCATGGCAACGTTGGTCAGCCATTTAAATCCGGTTAGCGTCTGGTAGTACTCGGCGCCCGCCGCTTGAGCGACTTTGCTGAGCAAGCTTGAAGAGACGATGGTATTCCCCACCAGTTGTTTGTCCGGAGTCGGGCTTTTGGCCAACAAGTAATGGCCAAACAAGGTCCCGACCTGATCGCCGGTCAGCATTTGATAATCACCATCCGGCTTGCGTACTGCTACAGCGAAGCGGTCTGCGTCCGGGTCGTTCGCACACGCCAGTTGCGCCCCATGTTTTGCGGCCAGTGCCATAACCATGTCCATGGCGCCTGCTTCTTCCGGATTAGGGAAATTCACCGTTGGGAATGCGCCATCTGGCTCACGTTGCTCCACAACGCTGTAAACCTGATGAAATCCGGCATCTTTGAGCAACGTCTCGGCCATGTCTGCGCCGACACCGTGCATTGCGGTGTAAGCCAGACCAATGGCGTCTGGCTTCGTATGGTTAGCCAGCAACTCGTTGTTGTTCATGACCTGGCGATAAGTCTGGTAGTAATCGTCTGTTAGCCACACCAGTAAACCTTGTGCTTCGGCTTGATCTAAAGGCATCAGTGCCAGAGGTTGAGTGGCGGCCTGATCGATTTTGGCCGCAATACCGGAGTCGTGTGGGGGAATGATCTGTGCTCCATTTTCCCAATAGACTTTGAAGCCATTGTATTCTGGAGGGTTGTGACTGGCAGTGACTACGACGGCCGCAGCGGCACCAAAATGCATCACGCCAAATGCCACCACGGGCGTTGGGGCGACTTTATGTGTCAGGTAGACTTTAATACCCTGAGCCGCCAGTGCGGCGGCGGTATCGTGAGCAAATTGCTGCGAATCCGGACGCCCGTCATAACCAATCACTACGCCACGATGGGCGGCCTGTGGGATCTGTTCGGTGAGGTAGTGGCCCAAACCGGTTGCAGTTTCCTGAATCACCAGGCGGTTCATACGGTTTGGTCCGCAACCCACTTTGCCACGTAAGCCTGCGGTACCAAATTCAAGACGGGACTTGAAACGATCATCAAGCTCAGCAGTGTTATTCGCCTCAATGAGGGCTTTGAGTTCTTGTTGAGTTCTTGGATCTGGGTCTCTTTCAAGCCACTGAGTGATCTTTTCCATTGTTAATCCAACCTTTGTTTATGTGTTAAATGAATATTAAGTGATATTCATTATCATTTGTGGGGGCGCAATCGCTAAACTGATCATAACTCTTGTTATCTCATTGAGCGAATTGTCAAAAATTACCTTTTAAAGGCGTTGCACACTTTAGTTTGGACTTTCTTGCGCATTCGATAATCGTTAACTAACGTTAATTAACATAAATATAACAAATTGTGCCGAATTCGCTGTTTCTACGGAAGTTTTCCTAAACAGTACCTCTCAGGTACTGGGGGGACAGAGGAGAAATCTTTTGATGAAAAGATCACTGATCGATCCAAGGACGCTGACCAGTTTTCTGTTTGTTGGTTTCGCCTTTCCTGCTATGTCTGCCGAACACTCACTGAACATGACGCGTGGTGTGACGGAGATAAGTGGCAAAGTATATGAGCTGCACATGCTCATCTTTTATATCTGCTGTGCCATCGCCATCGTGGTGTTTGGCGCGATGTTCTATTCCATTTTTAAACACCGCAAATCGAAAGGCGCGGTGGCCGCTCATTTCCATGAAAGCACCCGGGTTGAAATTGTCTGGACGGTTATTCCCATCATTATTCTGGTGTTGATGGCGATTCCGGCGACCAAAACACTCGTTGCCATGGAGGATACGTCCCAGTCTGATTTGACGATAAAAATCACCGGTTCTCAATGGAAGTGGCATTACAGCTACTTCAACGAAGAGGTGGAATTTTTTAGCTTGCTGGCGACCAGTCAAAAGTCGATAGAAGGGGTGGAAGAGAAAGGGGCGCACTACCTGCTTGAAGTCGACAACCCGCTGGTGGTGCCGATTCATCGCAAAATTCGTTTTCTGCTGACTTCTGACGACGTGATCCACAGTTGGTGGGTGCCGGCATTCGCCGTTAAAAAAGATACGGTACCTGGCTTTATCAATGAGGCCTGGACACGTATCGATGAACCCGGGGTTTACCGGGGTCAATGTGCCGAGTTGTGTGGTAGAGCGCATGGCTTTATGCCGATTGTAGTGCAAGCCATGGAAGAGGCTGATTATGAGCAGTGGCTGAGTGATAAGAAAGCCGAGCTGGCTCAAGCCAAGCAGGAAGCAGCATCAGCATTGACCGCATCGCTGTCAAAAGAGGAATTGATGCAACAGGGTGAAAGCGTCTACACCGCCCGCTGCGCTGTGTGTCATCAGGCCAACGGAATGGGGGTCCCGGGGGCATTTCCGGCGATTAAAGGCAGTAAAGTGGCTACCGGCGATCTGGATGTGCATCTGGATACCATTGTCCATGGTCGACCGGGTACAGCAATGCAGGCATTTGCCAATCAGCTGACCGACAAGGAAATCGCGGCAGTGGTGACATATCAGCGTAATGCATGGGGCAACGATACCGGCGATGTGGTTCAAGCCTCTGACGTCAATGCATTCAAAATGCAGGGCCAGGAGTCTAAGGAGGGGCAATGAATACGTCCACTGACACAAACGCAAAATCGGCGCCAGTTGCGGATGCTGAACTGAGTCGGTCCAATTCAACCATCGCGATTGATGAACCAGATCATCATGCTGCGCCGAGTGGGATTGCCCGCTGGATCTACTCCACCAACCACAAAGACATCGGAACGCTTTATCTGTGGTTCAGTTTTGCCATGTTCTTGATCGGTGGTGCGATGGCGATGGTGATCCGGGCGGAGCTGTTCCAGCCGGGATTGCAGTTGGTTGAACCCGAATTTTTTAACCAAATGACAACCGTGCATGGTTTGATCATGGTGTTTGGTGCGGTGATGCCTGCTTTTACCGGTCTGGCAAACTGGATGATTCCACTGATGATTGGTGCGCCGGACATGGCGTTACCAAGGATGAACAACCTGAGTTTCTGGATTCTGCCTTTCGCTTTTCTGATTTTGTTATCGTCCTTGTTTATGCCAGGTGGCGGGCCGAATTTTGGCTGGACGTTTTACGCTCCGCTCTCGACCACCTACGGGCCCGATAGCACCGCCTTGTTTGTGTTTTCTGTCCACATCATGGGGATCAGTTCGATCATGGGGGCGATCAATGTCATCGTCACCATCATCAATATGCGTGCCCCTGGGATGACTTGGTTCAAAATGCCCATGTTTGTCTGGACCTGGTTGATCACAGCGTTTTTGTTGATTGCCGTGATGCCGGTGCTGGCGGGAGCCGTGACCATGGTGTTGACCGATAAATACTTTGGTACCAGCTTTTTTGACGCCGCTGGTGGCGGAGATCCGGTGATGTTCCAGCACATTTTCTGGTTCTTTGGGCATCCGGAAGTGTACATCATGATCCTACCGTCATTTGGCATTATTTCCGCCATTGTACCTGCGTTTAGTGGTAAGAAGTTGTTTGGTTATCATTCGATGGTCTATGCCACGTGCAGTATCGCGTTGTTGTCATTTCTGGTTTGGGCGCATCACATGTTCACCACGGGCATGCCAGTTTTCGCTGAGTTGTTCTTCATGTATTGCACCATGTTGATCGCGGTTCCGACCGGGGTCAAAGTGTTTAACTGGGTGGCGACCATGTGGCGGGGTGCGATGACGTTTGAAACGCCGATGCTGTTTGCCATCGCGTTCATTGTCCTGTTCACCATCGGTGGTTTTTCCGGCCTGATGTTGGCGATCGTACCGGCCGATTTTCAGTATCACGACACCTATTTCGTGGTTGCTCATTTCCATTATGTACTGGTGTCCGGCGCCGTCTTCTCCATCATGGCGGCTGCGTATTACTGGCTACCGAAGTGGACGGGGCACATGTATGACCAAACCCTCAGTCGCTGGCATTTTTGGTGTTCGGTGATTTCCGTCAACGTGTTGTTTTTCCCGATGCACTTCCTGGGGTTGGCTGGCATGCCCCGGCGGATCCCGGATTATGCCATCCAATTTGCAGACGTGAACCAGATTGTCTCGATTGGCGGTTTTGCTTTTGGCCTGTCGCAGCTGATTTTTCTCTGGGTGGTGATTAAGTGCATCAGAGAGGGAGAACAGGCGGAAGCCAAGCCTTGGGAACGTGCAGAGGGATTGGAGTGGACGGTTCCTAGCCCGGCGCCGCACCACACGTTCTCTACTCCGCCTAAGGTGGACTGAAGCAAGGGGGCACCATGGACGATTCTCACGGCAAGAACAAAAAGCTGACCCTGAAACTGCTGGTTGCGGTTGTGGCCATGTTTGGGTTTGGTTTTGCTCTTGTGCCGCTGTATGACGTGATGTGTGAGCAGTTGGGTATCAATGGCAAAACCAATACCGTCTCAGCCATTCAGCCACAGGGAATGGTGCCCGATGAGTCGCGGACCATCCGGGTGGAATTTATGGCGCACATCAGTCATGACATGCCCTGGAGTTTTAAACCCGAGAAGACATCACTAAACGTCCATCCCGGTCAGGTGATTCAAACCGCGTATCTGGCCAAAAACTTGTCCGGACACAAAATTGTCGGTCAGGCGGTACCCTCTGTTTCTCCGGGGTTAGGGGCAACTTACTTCAATAAAATCGAGTGTTTTTGTTTCAACCAGCAGCCGCTTGATGGCAACGGGTATGCAGAGATGCCACTGATCTTTTACATCGAGCCGGACATTCCGGAATCGATCCATACTTTGACGCTCTCTTACACCCTTTATGACATCACAGCGAAATCAACGGATGTGGTGCAGGTATCGACCGATGCCGCGCGCCGTACTGAGAATCAAGGAGCGACACAATGAGCTCAAAACATCAGAGTTACTACGTTCCGGCGCAAAGCAGCTGGCCCATTGTTGGTGCCCTGGCACTGTTTCTGGTGGCGCTCGGGGCCGGACTAACGGTACAGAGTTTAGGCGCAGAAGGGCATGCGGGTGTGTTTGGTAAAGTGGTATTACTGATCGGTTTTATCGCCTTACTCTACATTCTCGCCGGATGGTTCCGCAGTGTGATCATGGAGTCCATGTCTGGGTTGTATTCAGAGCAGATCGCGCGCTCGTTTCGTCAGGGGATGAGTTGGTTTATTTTCTCTGAAGTGATGTTTTTTGGCGCATTTTTCGGTGCTCTTTTTTATGCTCGCATCATTTCGGTTCCTTGGTTAGGTGGCGCGGGCAACAACGTCATGACCAATGAAGTGTTGTGGCCGACATTTGAGGCGCTCTGGCCGTTAACGCAGACACCGGGCGGAGAGACTACCGAAGCCATGCCCTGGCAAGGTATTCCGCTGTTCAATACGGTCATCTTACTAATGTCGTCAATTACGTTGCAGATGGCACACATCAGCCTGGAAAAAAACAAACGCATGGCGCTGATTGTGTGGCTGGAGATCACCATCGTTCTGGCCGGTTTCTTCCTGTACTACCAGAGTGTGGAGTATGCGCATGCGTATCAGGAAATGGGGCTTACCCTGCAGTCTGGCATTTATGGCAATACCTTTTTTATGCTCACTGGTTTTCATGGCTTGCATGTGTGTTTGGGGACGATTTTCCTGATCGTATTGCTGGCCAGAATTGCCAATGACCACTTTACCCCCAAAAACCATTTCGCATTTCAGGCGGGGAGCTGGTACTGGCACTTTGTGGATGTAGTGTGGCTATGCCTGTTTGTCTTTGTGTATGTGCTTTAGTAAGGACGAGGATTGGGCTCCAGCCAGCCTCCAAGCAGAGCAATGATGAGTAATACGACTACCACAGCGGACAGCAGAACCCGGCGACCCAAATAGTGACTCATAGGGCGGGCATTGTCGTCATCCGGAGAGCGAACCATCTGTACCAGCGCGCGAGCCAGGTTGAAAATGATGAACAGTAAGAGTAGGACCAGTAAGACTTTGAATGCCAATATCATTTCAGCTCCTAGTAGCAATGTATGGAAGTCTGGCCGCTTTTGGTTCGCCGCCGTACTAACTGTGGTTGTGTTTTCGATTCTGGTCAAACTGGGGCTCTGGCAACTCTCACGGGGAGAGCAAAAATCAGAACTAGAGCACACTCTGGCAGCCAGACAAACACAGCCTGAACGACCTGTTTCGTCGGTTTCAGTTGGTGATGATGTAACCGGTCTGAAAGTCAGCGGACAATTTAGCCCCGTATCTGGCGCGTATGTGTTGCTGGATAACCAGACTTTTGAGGGCAAAGTCGGCTATCTGGCATATCAGGTGATGACCTCTGGCAAGCAAGCCCTCTTGCTTGAGCGAGGTTTT
The DNA here is from genome assembly GCF_009904765.1 of Vibrio sp. V39_P1S14PM300. Taxonomy (NCBI): domain Bacteria; kingdom Pseudomonadati; phylum Pseudomonadota; class Gammaproteobacteria; order Vibrionales; family Vibrionaceae; genus Vibrio; species Vibrio sp. V39_P1S14PM300. Next base: position 3,996 of record NZ_WXWP01000170.1, on the reverse strand, counting down.
GTTCCTTCGACCAGAACGAGGCACGTCCTGCCGGAAGTAGACTGGCTGACAGAGCCGAAAACATTGCAGGGGCGTTTGTATCAGCGATCGATGAACCCACTCAGTGCGGACTTGGGACTGGAAGAGACCAACCCGATTCGGATTCAGAGTCTCGACATCGATGCACTTTCAACATGGTTTGAGATAACCCTAGAGCCGTATGTATTGCAACCCACGGTTCAAAACTGGCCTTACGCGCAGCCGTGGCGGCCTGTGCCACTGAGTTCAACCAAACATTACGGTTACGCGCTGCAATGGTTCTCGATGGCGCTTGCGCTCTTGGTTCTCAGTGGTTGGATATTGATGAAAACGCTGAAAAACAACAAGACAAGGAGTGAAGAATGAATCGTAAATGGAAAGGACGCCTGATTCTGCTGTCGCTGGTCTTTATGTTTGCTTTACCCGCTTTATTGGCAAAAACCGTCCTGGTCAATCATTGGTATCAATCCGGTGTGACGAACAAAGGACAGTTGATTGAACCGTCGGTGAGCTATCAGTCACTCGGATTAGTGAATCCGCTGCTCAACCAGAGCTGGCAATTGGCGTACGTGGTTCCTGAACAATGTGATGACTTTTGTCACCGTCAACTGTACCTGCTGAGGCAGAGTCATGTGGCTCTGGGCAAATACCAGCAACGGGTGACGCCCGTGGTGCTAATGACGCCGCACAGTGACAATCGCGTTCTCGGTGACTACGATTTTAATCCCATTGAGGTCAGTCAGGCTTTTGTGGAACAGATCAGTGAGTTTGAGGTGGTTATCGTAGACCCGTTAGGAACATTGGTCATGCGGTACCCTAAAGTTGGGAATGCCTCAGAGCTGGCTGCCCAGAGCAAGGATTTGCTGGCTGATTTAAGAAAATTGCTTAAGTTGTCCCGAGTAGGGTAAGCCTTTGATTGCAGGGAGCATGTATGAAGGTTATCTATCTGGTTCGATTCAGTTTGCTGCTGACCGTGTGCGTTATAATGCTGGGGGCATACACCCGTCTGGCTGATGCCGGTTTGGGGTGTCCAGACTGGCCTGGATGCTACGGGCACATGACGGTCCCGAGTTCTACACAGCAGTTGATGCGGGCGGATCAGTTGTTTCCCGGATTGACGGTGGATGCGCCAAAAGCCTGGTTGGAGATGATTCATCGTTATTTTGCCGGTACGTTGGGCATGGTGGTGTTTTTGATCACGGCGTTGTCCCTGCGTGAAAAATCCATTCCTAAAACCTTACCGGTAATGATCTCTGTGTTGGTTGTTTTTCAGGCCTTGCTCGGCATGTGGACGGTGACGCTGAAACTGATGCCACTCGTGGTCATGGGGCATCTGCTGGGCGGTTTTACGTTGTTATGCGCGTTGTCTTTTCTGCATTGGTTACTCACTCAGTCGATACACCGCGACAGCCCTGTAGCAGCGTCGTCTTCTCTGCGCTTTCTGGCCTTAGGGACCTTGCTGGTTGTCGTCGGACAAATCGCTATTGGTGGCTGGACGTCCTCGAATTACGCTGCGCTGATGTGCACAGACTTACCCATTTGTGAAGGCAACTGGGTACAGCATCTGGACTTTCGCACGGCGTTTACGCCCGTGCACTTTGGTCATGACAGTTACGAGTTCGGTGTATTGGAGTATGGAGCCAGAATGACGATTCATGTGACGCATCGTATCGGCGCTCTCCTGACCATGTTGATGGTTCTTACTTTGGCGTATCACTGTTTTCGTCACCCTAGTGGCCAATTACGAACCGCAGCGATTCGGTTGAGTCTGGTCCTGGCGATGCAAATATTGCTAGGGGTGAGTAACGTGATGTTTAGCCTGCCACTTCTGAATGCGGTCGCCCACAATTTGGGAGCCGCCGTGCTATTGGTGATGGTGTTGCATACCAACTATCTGTTGCGACAACCCGATTCGGTTCCAGTTCTGAATAAGGAGAGCATTCAATGAGCAAGTCTATTTCTGTTTCTCAAAGCGCTTTCCAGGCGCGTTACGGGTGGCGAACCTATCTGACACTAACCAAGCCCAAAGTGGTGGCACTGATGTTGTTAACAGCACTGGTTGGTATGTGTTTGGCGGTGTCGGGACCGCTACCCTTGTGGCCAGCAATATTGGGACTCAGTGGCATCGCGCTGATGGCTGGTTCAGCGGCAGCGTTTAACCACCTTATTGACAGACGAATCGACGCCATTATGGCGCGCACTTATCAACGTCCGTTACCCTCCGGTGACATTCAGGCGTCTCGAGTGTTGATGTTTGCAACGGCCATCGGTCTGGTAGGATTTGCTATTTTATTCTGGGGTGTGAATGCGCTCACGGCCTGGCTGACATTGGCTAGTTTGCTCGGGTATGCGGTGGTGTACACCATGTATCTGAAGCGAGCGACACCACAAAACATCGTTATCGCCGGGATCGCTGGAGCTATGCCGCCACTTCTGGGGTGGACCGCCGTTACCGGGGAGCTGCACGCTCACGCTTGGTTATTGGTAATGATCATCTTTATCTGGACGCCCCCCCATTTTTGGGCACTAGCGATTCACCGTAAAGAGGACTACGCCAAAGCGGATATACCCATGTTGCCGGTCACCCACGGTGAGGACTACACGAAAACATCCATTTTGCTCTACACGATTTTGCTGGCGTTGATTTGTTTGTTGCCTGTGCTGGTCGGCATGAGTGGTACACTTTACCTGGGTGTATCGACAATCCTCAGCGCTGGTTTTATTCATTCTGCCTGGACACTGAAATATGCGCCGCAAAGTGATTCCGCCATCACGACATTTAAATTTTCGATTTATCATCTGATGGTGTTATTTGTGGCGTTGCTGGCTGACCACTATTTAGCGTTTTAGGTGATTTAGGCGCCTTCGCTCGAGGCGCCGGAACATCAGGGATAACCCCAGGCACAAGGCCAGATAAGCCGCATCGGCGATCAGCCATATTTCGAAAATCAGGCCTGAAGAGTTGGTGATGTCTGTGTCGACAAAGGTCATTTTCTGGAACCAGATGGCTCACAGACTACCGGAATTTCTCCGGCGCGGACACTCAGATTGATGGATTTCAGTGCCTGACAATCCTGATACCACTTATCGACGTTATCGAACTCAACGGCATTCACGTTGGCCATTCTCTTCTTCTGGATATGAACTCAGTTACCTTAATAATATCAGAGAGATATTTCACTCCATCCGCTACAAAGAACTTGGTCAGATCTCGAAAATCAACCAGATCCTAAGCGATATTTTTGTTGGTGAATCAGGTTTTACCATCCGGATCTGATTACAGCGCCGGATTGTGGTAAACATGTTTGTTCTGGATAGTTATTGAACAATTATTACAAAAGGTAACCCTATGGCACGCATCAGCGCAGTAGAAAAAGAGCGCAAAAAGCGTATCTATGACGCGGTGATTTTCAACATCTTTATCAATGAAGGCTGGGAATACATTACTTATGAACGTCTCAGCACAGAGTTGGATGTGAGAAAATCGACGTTGCAAGGCTATTACCCGACCCGGGCGCATTTTAGTACCGCGCTTCAGGACAAAGTCTTGCCGCTCATGATCGAAAAACTCAATTTTGCAAACAAAGACGCGTTTATTGACTCCTGGCAACAGGCGTTAATGGAAAAGCGTTTTTTGATGGTAATCCGTATGTTTATTGGCAGCGCGCTGTCACCGGAAACCAGCAACGGTACTCGCCAGAGCCTCAATCACCTGCAACGGGAAATGCAACGCACCATGTCACAGGAGGAGGCAGACAGTGCGATTCGTGCTGTCATGGGGGATTCGATGGTGTTTATTATCAATCAGTAAGCCACCATTATTGTCAATTGGGCGGGAAAGACGGGATTTCCTGCCCAAGCCTCGTTACTTCCCACTTTCTACTCCTTCTTTCTCGAGTGTCGGTCTGCGTGATTTTTGACCAGGTTCGCGTGCTCATCCGCAGCCGTTTTGTGACTTAAGTATGTATAGTACTGCGT
>NZ_WXWP01000180.1:0-16490 GCF_009904765.1 Vibrio sp. V39_P1S14PM300 | reverse complement strand
GCGTTAGCCCCTATTTAATTATAATTTGGGCTTACTATGAATAGAGTTATTGTCTTTTTTCTCGTCGCGTTGGCCATTTTCACAACACTCTTTTTTGTTCAGAGCAATTACTTCTCCGATGATGAAGCACCCCAAGCCACTCAGGAAGTGGTGGAGCCTCAAATCATTGTATATGCGTTGAGTTTGGATGTGACAAAGTCTCAACCAGTTAAAAACAAAACTTTTTCAGTTCAGTCAGTTAAGGAATCCGAGTTGGCAGGTGCTGAGTATACAGCGAAGACAGATTTGGTGATTGAACCTGGCGCGTTGTTCAAACTGGATCTCGCCGCTGGAACTTATCTAACCCAGTCTATGATCTCTAATCCGAGTGATCGCGATTATCTGTATTTGTCATTGAAGAAAGAAGAAGTGCCTTATTTTTATCAAGTGACAGGTATTGGTGTTATTCAATCGTTAGCACTGACTCCTGGTGATCTTGTGAGCTTTGTTTCGACCACATCTTCGAAATCAAATCTGATTGAAACTGGGTATGGCGATATTGGTGATCTTGTTAGCAAAGTGATTATTAGTGATGCGCGTGTTCTTCAAGTCATTAAAGGCAATGAAGAAGAAGACCTTAAGGATGATGAAGATAAACAGTACAGCTTAGTTATTGCGTTAAAAATGCGCGATGTTCTTAAGTTGGAAATGGCACAAAAAATTGGTGATGTGAATATTATTCCTTCAGCAATTGCGAATCGTTATTTGTCTATCCGAAGCAGCGACATTCTTGAGAATCAATTTGGTGTCAGGGAATTACGTGGCAAGGAATAATATGAAGTACAGAAGTCTAGGCTTAATTTCACTCCTTTGTGGATTAGCGTCATTCCAATTATATGCATCCAGTCTGATGAATTTAGATCAGGGTGCTGCAAAAACCATCAATTTAAAACGTCAGATTTCAACGGTATTTGTCGCGGATCAGGAGATCGCCGACTACAAAATCATCGATGAAAATAAAGTCGTGATTTATGGTGTTGGGCAGGGCAGTACCTCCGTGATTGTTTATGACCGTGGCGGGAACGAGATCTACAACTCGGAGCTGGTGGTCAATCAGAGCTTGCGTTTGCTGAAACAAACCCTGATTGCCCGTTATCCGGACGAAAACGTGATGGTGTCTAATGTCGGCGATCAGGTCGTGTTGGACGGTGTTGTCAGCAGCGAAGAAACCAAGACGAAAATCTATCGTCTGGTGGGGGAAATGCTGAAAAAAGATCGCCAGCGTAATGTGTTCTACATTCAGAAAGAAGATGGTGAAAAGGGCGATGAGCTAGATTACACCGCATCTTACGTCTACGCCCAGGTGATCAACAACCTCAAGGTTCTTACCACCGATCAGATCAACGTTAAGCTAACAGTAGCCGAAGTATCCAGTTCATTCTTATCTGAATTGGGCGTCAGCTACAGTGACAGCGGCGAGTCGGGTAAATTTGTCAACAAACTGCTTGATTTTACGGCGCAGGACATCGTCGCGGTCATTTCTGCCAGCGGCGATGACAAAATTGGTCAAGTGTTAGCTGAGCCGAACTTATCGGTGATTTCCGGCGAGCAGGCCAGCTTTCTTGTCGGGGGCGAGATCCCGATTGCGGTTCGCGATGAAGACGGCATTACCATCACGTACAAAGAGTACGGCGTAAAACTGGCTATGGTGGCTAAAGTGACGGACTCTGAAAACATCCGTTTGTCTCTGTTTCCGGAAGTCAGCTCGATTGACGAATCCAACAAAACCTCGACCGGCTTGATCTCGGTTCCTTCACTGCGTACCCGACGCGCTCAAACTACCGTGCAGCTTAAAGACGGACAAAGCTTTGTCCTGGCTGGGTTGCTCACTTCGGAAGAGCGCGAGTCGCTGAGCAAAATTCCTATTTTGGGTGATATTCCGATTCTCGGCGCGCTGTTCAGTCACACCAAAACCAACCGCTCAAAAACTGAATTGATCATTGTCGCTACCGTCAATCTTGTCGATCCGATTGAGCAACAGGACGTCAAGCTGCCGGCTTTTCGTCGCACCAGTGACATTGAACGTTTGTTACGCATCGATTTGTCTGGCGTTAACGAGCCGGAACTGGAAAAAACCATCAATGAAGGAGGATTTAACTGATGAGAAGCCTGTTAATGGTGCTGCTGGCACTGGTGATGTTCGGCTGTTCTCAGGCCAATGTTTCGAACTCCAGTGTGATTGATGAAATGGAAGAGAGCATCGAATTTGATGTTGCGGATTCTGCGCAGTCGATCAGTCGCGCAGTGAACTTCATCCGCGATCTCAACCATCGTGAACCGAAATCGCGTTTTTCTGTGTATTACAAAACGGGATCGAGTGAATTTGTTGACAAGCTGAACGCAAAGTTTAAATCCGAGGGTATCGCCAAAAATCGTTATCGCGTGGTGCTTGCAAAGGAGGATCAGCAGAAAGCCGTGTTGATATCGGCGACCTATGTACGAATCAAAAGCCGCGAGTGTGGTGTGATGACCTTTGCCTCGCGTGATGAATACCGCTTTGGCTGTGCGCTTGAGCACAACCGCAACATGAGTCTGGTCAACCCAATCAAGAGTGAGTTGTAAGTATGGATCTGAACAATCTGTTTAAGCACTCTTCATCCAAGCTGAACTCATCGGCAGAGGCCACCGATCTCGTGGTCTCTGATGACGCGACACTGCTGGAGGCGGTGAAAGAACTCTATGCCATTGAAGGCTATCCGGCGCCGATTGAAGTGCCGGATCTTGACTCTGATGATTCCTGGAACCGCTCTGACGTCAAGCTTAAGCATGTGATTCTTGATATGCGGGGCACCAGCAGTATCGTCGATGAGGTGTCTGAAATCGCGACGCGTCTGGACGTCAGTATTTCTTTACTGGTGCTCAGCGATACCGACTCCATCAAGTTACGTAACCAAATTCATGCGCTGGGAGCTGTGTATGTGTTGTGGGACTCGGAACTGGATGGATTGCTGGCTTCACTTCGTGCGCAAAGCCATGACACTCCGACAGTGAAGAAAACACGGGTTGCCAAGCGCATCCTTATTTTGGGAACCAAGGGTGGAGTAGGTGTGTCGTGCCTTAGTTCAGTGCTGGCAAATGCGCTGGTTACGGATGCCAACCTGAAAACGTTACTGGTGGATCACGACTCAGGCGCGCTGAATAGCGATATCTATTTGGGGATCAAAGGTCTTAAGGCCAAGCAAAACAGTATCGACCTGAATCAAATTGAGATAGATGGCGCGATCGCGACAACCTATGTCCACAAAGTAACCGATAAGCTGGGTTATCTGGTGCTGGAGAAGAACAGTGCTTGTCTCGGCGACCATGCCTCGACCTTATACAACCTCTCTTCAGAGCTGATGGATCAGTACAACTTCATCATCGACTCGGTGCCGTTGTCGTCTTACGAAGAGGTCCACGATCAAGAGCTGTTGGATAAGTATCACCGTGTGTTTGTGGTCTGTGAACCGTCCGTGTCATCACTGCGCTCATACAACCTGTTGAAAAAGAAGATCGGCAAAGCAGACCATCAGGTCGTGTTCAGCATGAACCGCCCCAACAAGGATTACATGGTCACGTTAGCGAACGCCAAAGAACGTATCCGGACCAAAGACACCATTGATATTGCTTATGAGCCAACGCTGGAGAAAGTGTTGATTCAGGAAGGCATTGACGGGCTGATGAAGTCCAAATATTCGGCGCCAGTCGCCAGCATGGTGGCTGTGCTGACCGGTAAAAAAATCAAAGCAAAATCTCGTTTTTCATTGTTTAAGAAATGAATCAGTTAAAAGAAACTTACATCGAACTCAGAGATGAGATCTTTGATGCGCTGGACGCTTCATCACTGGTGGAAATCAGTAATGAAGAGTTGGAGCAGCAACTAAAAGATTCCGTCAATATCCTGATTGATCGCAAGCAATTACAGGTCAGCTCACTCAAACGAGTGGATTTGGTTAAGGCACTGCTGGATGAGCTGAAAGGCCTTGGTCCGTTGCAGAAGTTGGTCGACAACGATGATATCTCGGACATCATGATCAACGGCCCGTCGGATATCTTTATTGAAATTGGCGGTAAAGTCGAGAAGTCGCCCATTCAGTTCGTTAACGAAAAGCAGCTCAATACCATAGCCAAACGCATTGCGTCTAATGTGGGCCGTCGGATTGATGAGTCCAAGCCACTTTGTGATGCGCGTCTGGCTGACGGAAGCCGGGTCAACATAGTCATACCACCTCTGGCGATTGACGGAACCTCCATTTCAATCCGTAAGTTCAAAGAACAGAAAATCAAACTGGAAAATTTGGTTGAGTTTGGTGCGATGTCGGTTGAGATGGCCAAGCTTTTGTCGATTGCCAGCCACTGTAAGTGCAACATTCTGATATCTGGCGGTACCGGTTCGGGTAAGACAACGTTGTTGAATGCGTTGTCTGGGTTCATCGGCGAAAGTGAACGGATTGTCACGATTGAAGATGCGGCGGAGCTTCAGTTGCAAAAGCCCCATATCGTTCGACTTGAAACCCGTCAGGCCAGTGTGGAAGGGACGGGCGAAATTACCGCGCGTGAACTGGTGATCAACGCGCTGCGGATGCGTCCTGACCGGATTATCGTGGGTGAGTGCCGGGGTGGTGAAGCGTTTGAGATGCTGCAGGCCATGAACACCGGTCACGATGGCTCAATGTCCACATTGCACGCGAACACGCCGCGAGATGCGATCGCACGTACTGAAAGTATGGTGATGATGGCTACCGCTAGTCTGCCTATTGCCGCTATTCGACGCACCATTGTCAGTGCGGTTGACTTAATTGTCCAGGTTAAGCGCCTTCACGACGGTAGCCGCAAGGTGATGTACATTTCCGAAGTGATCGGGATGGAAGGTGACAGCGTGGTGATGGAGGACATTTTCCGCTTTGAAACCAGCGCTCAGTTTGAGGACGGCAAGATCCAGGGCGAATTCCGTACACCTGGTTTGTCGACGCGTTCCGTTATTTACGAGCGAGCGCGATTTTTTGGTCTGGAAGACACCGTGCGGGGGATATTCGCATGATGTTCATCCTGATATTTTCCTGGGCTGCACTGCTGGTTTACTGGTTGGTGCATCGCGCCCGCCAGAACCGCCGCCTGAGTCAGATCATCGATATGCATGCTGATTTTGAAGGGGTGAAGGGCGTGCGCTCGGTGATTGATGCGCAGCGGTTTGACATCAGTTTCAAAGCCCGTTTTCGACAAACCGTCAAAAGCATGGTCAAAGTCTTTCAGCCCAATATGGGGCTCAAGTTGATGCTGTTTTTCGCGGTGACCATGGTGGCAATTTACGCCATTAATGCATTTTTCCTGATGCAGGATTATCTGGTATGCCTGATGGTGCTTGAACCCATTCTGTTTGTCATTTTTTATATCAAGCTGCAACAGATGCAGGCAGAGCGGTTCAAGAACCACTTTCCTGATGCACTCAATATCTTAAGCGGAGCGATGTCTTCCGGGCAGAGTATCGTGCACGCGTTCGAATACGTCGGCAAACAGCTTGATAACGAAGTCGGACGTGAGTTTAAGTTCATGGCTGAACGTCTTTTGATTGGCGAAGATCCTGATGACGTCTTAGAGCGCAGTAGCACAACGTTTCCGTATCTGGAGTATTTCTTCTTTGCGTCGACCATTCGTATCAACTTAAGCCGGGGTGGTCAGCTCAAAGAGGTCATTAACCGCATTAACCGCCTGATGTTTGACTCTCGCGCGGTGGAGAAGAAGAAAAATGCACTGACATCCGAAGCGCGGGCGTCGGCCAAAATCATCGCCTGTCTGCCGGTGATATTTCTGGTGATCCTGAAGTTTACCAGTCCGGAAAACTACCATTTCGTGATGTTTGAAGACGGTGGCAAACCAATTTTTTATTACGTACTGGTGAGTGAGTTCATTGGCTTTGCCTGTATCTGGTTCATTCTCAGAGGGGTGGATTGATGGATACGACAAAGATACTGATCTGGGTAGTGGTGTTTGGCGTTTCGATGGGGCTGGCTGCGCTGGTGATGCGCTTTTACGACAACACCCGTGCCAACATTGCCACGCGCAAGATCATCGGTTCAACCCGTGAAGAGCGCAAGCGTACCGACTTGTTGAAGTCTTTGATCAGTCGGGTGAGCTTCAACAAAGACGAAACCAAAAAGAAACTGGTTTCCGCCGGAATATACAGCGACTTTCTGGCCGATTCGTACTACCTGTTCAAAATCATCCCGTTTGGCGTGTCGTTGGTGTTTATCGTTTTCAGCTATCTGCAGGAAAGCATGGGCATTACATTGGCGTTGACTTATCTGATGGGCGCTTTGATCGCGTTCATTGTGTTGCCGGACACCTACGTCGCCAGCCGCGGGAAAGCCAACATCAAACGTATCAGTGCACGCCTGCCGTTTCTGCTCGATTTGATGAATGTGTGCGTTCATACCGGCATGACCATTGAGTCCAGTCTCGATTACCTATCCAAAGAGCTGCAAACCGTTGATAGAAACCTCGCTTACGTTGTGCGGGTTACGGTCGAACGTGCACGTCTGGTGGGAATCGAAAAAGCCCTGGAAGAGTTTTATGAGCTGGTGCCAACCAGTGAGTCACAAAGCTTTGTGATGACACTGGTCCAGAGCCTGCAATTTGGCTCGTCCATCGGTCCGGTTCTGGCAACACTGGCGACCGATATCCGTGAAATTAACATGATGGAGCTGGAAGAAAAAATTGGCAAGATGGGCGCCAAAATGTCCATCCCACTGATTGCCTTCATCATGGTTCCTATTGTTGTACTGATTGCCGCCCCGGGCATTATGAGGATGTTAATGCAATGAATAAATGGTTGATAGCACTGCTCACCGTTTCGCTGTTTTCTGGCTGCGCCACGGTTGATACTGAACTGCAAACCAAAGAAAAACTGCTCATCGGTTCTGGCGACAACCAACAATTGGTGGAGTTTTATAAGAGCAACTTGCACAGCGTACCGGAATACAAAGTCAAACTGGTTAATTTGTATCTGGACATGAAAGACGTTAAATCGGCGGAGTTGTATCGCAATACCTACGATGCCGGCGATCTGGATGAGCCGGAATATATACTCACCATTGCTCGTCTGAACTACCAGAAAAAGCGCTTTGATAAAGCGCAAGAGGAGCTGAAGAAGTATCGCGACGAAGGCGGTGAGGAATACGAGTATCAACTGCTATCCGGCAAAATTCTCGCGCAGCAAAAACGCTTTGATGAAGCCATCAAACATTTTGAAGAGAGCCGCAAGCAAGGCGCATCAGATCGCGAAGCAGGAAACAACATTGCGGTCGTGAAAATGATGCAGGCGCAATACGCCGATGCGACCGACATTCTCTACGACTTGTATCTGGCCAGCCCGGGAGATGCCAGAGTGCGCTCAAACCTGATTCTGGCTTCGGTGAACGCAGAACGTCCGGACATTGCGCTGGAAGTACTGAAACACACCAATAACGAGCAGCAAGCGCGCAAGCAACTGGCTGCATTGATGTCATCCGTATCAAAAAACAAAGGGCAGAAGAGCACGATGAGAGTGGCAGACTCCCCAGTTTCGACAACCAGTCTGCAACGTGATGCCGCCAAAGGAGCGGCAACTAGCTACGTTGCGCCGACGTCTAAAGTCAGCTCGCTGGCAACGTCAACACAGTTTCAACCCAGTCAATCCAGCCTGGATGGTTCCGTGTTGGATCCCAAAAACCTGAAACCGGGGGCACCACCGACGTACCGTATTCAGGTATTGGCTACCTATACAGCAATCCCGGCGGATTATCTCAACTACCTCAAATCTAACTACGGCACCGTATACTCTTACACGCACGGCTTATGGAAGCGTTATTGTGTTGGGGATTTCAACGATCTGGATCAGGCCAAAGCCTTTCTCGAAAGTCTCGATATCAAAGGTGCCTTTGTGGTTGACTACACCAAGAAAAGGTACGTAAGGCTATGAGAAAAAAACAGAAAGGTTCGCTGACGATTGAAGCGGCAATGGGGATACCCATTTTTCTGGCGATTGTGTTTGGCTGGGTGGAGATCTGCATCATGACGTTCTCGATGAGTATGACTGACAACGCCCTCACGACCGCAGTGATGCGGGTTAAAAAAGCTGGCGATTCCAGCAACAGCAATACGGTGAACTACAGCCAGATGATCCAGCATGAGCTTGCAAAAGCGGGCGGGTCACTGTGGAGCAATGTTGTTGAGCCGGGCAGTGTGAAGATCAAAGTTCACTACTTTCGCAACTACGATTCATTTTTGAAATGCACCGACCAGTTCTCCTCGGCAGATGAGTGTCCGGAGCGTAAAGATGACCCGGTGGATATGGCGATCGCGGTCTACGACCTCAAATACAACTATGACCCTATCGTATCAATATGGTTTCCGACCATGGCGATCCGGCGTGAAGTGGTCACCATTCAGGAATACGAACGTTGTGCATTCAAAATCGGACAGGGGGCGGGTTGTGCGAGCTAAACAAAAAGGCGCGTTTGCCGTCGAACTGGCGATGGTGCTGGTGTTTGCGTCCGGGTTATTTGTGGTGGTGGTGAACTACATGTTGGCGATCAACAAGAAAGGCCAGTTGGATCGCGCGGCTTATTCCCTGACGACGATTCTGGCTGAACGAAAGCAGCTGTTTAACGCGGATCTGGATATTTGTTCTGGTAACTGCAACCAAACGGAGAATACCGCGTACTCCATTGCCGCCGCGTCGATGAAACGCATGATCCCCAATTTTGACAAAACCAAATTCGGCATGCGCATTGATGAAGTACGTTTGGATGAACGGGTGTTGTCGAATGGAAAAGTGGACTATGTCCGGCGCCATAAGGCGCTGGAAAAGGGCAACGTTATTGGCTGCAACTTTCCGGACATGTCTGATATCGACAAAGCGAAGGCTATTGAGATGCTTCCGGTCACATCACGCAACCGACGTTTGCCGTTGTACCAGGTCTCCCTGTGTTATGAGACACCCGTCAATATTTTAGGTGTCGCGAACGGTGAAGTGTTTCGGATTGTCAGCTCTTCCTACTCATTTGCGAGGGTTTAAACGTGAGATCGATGAAAAAGAACCGTGGCGTCGCTGGTATTCTGTTTATTGGCTTGTTGCCGATGATGGTGATTTTTATGGCCTTTTCGATGCAAATGTCTCAACAGATGCTGGCGCATGCACGAGTGCTCGAGGCTGCGGAAGTCGCCAGTCTGGCACTGATCGCCAGCCCAAAGGAAGACGACGACAAGAACGTCATTTATGCGCGTCAACTGGTCGACCGTTATGTGCTCGATAACATCGATGATGTTGACGTGAAAGTGTACAACCGGCAGTGTTTGTACAAAGACGGTTGCGTTCAGGCCAGTGGTGAAGTTGCCCCTTTTACCGATTTTGTGGTGACGGCCAAAGCCAAGTTTCAGTCCTGGATCAGCTACGAGGACATGAATCTGAAACCTGAGTTCGAAGCCTCGGGTTCGTCGGTGACGCGAAAGTATCTGCCGCAGCCAGTTGATGTCTATTTCATTGGTGACTTCAGTGGTTCGATGACGTATGCCTGGCAGGGCGGTAAAAACAAGCTGCAAGTGGTGAAAGAGACCATCCGCCGTGTGGTACGCGATATCGAAGATTTTAAAACGGAGCAAAAAAGCCGTGTCGCACTGCTGGGCTACAACTGGCATCACGTGACACAGACGGATGAGGTGGTCAGAATCGATTATCGCGGCTATCGCTACACCTGGCCAAAGAAGTACGCGTATGAATTTAAGCGCTCGTCGGCGTCGGCGACGGTGAATGAGATGTTCAATACGCCCAAGCCTTACAGTGAAATCCGTCCGGCAACCAGCAATATGTCAAGCTATCAGCGCGGGCAAATCGTAAACCAGAACCAAAGGTTCGCCAAAGATTACCCCTTTTACGATATTCCGTTGACGGAAGATTACGATGAGTTCATCCGTTTGTTGGATAGCAGCGACTTGCGGGCTTATGGGGGAACGTCGTCCTGGAATGGCATCATCGCAGCGGCGCAGGAAGCCAATCGTGCTACCAATCTGAACCCGGAACAGGTGTTTATCGTGCTGTCGGACGGGGCTGACAACGATGCCAACTACTTGCAGTCTTTGGTGAATCAGGGGTTGTGTAAGAAGTTGCGCTCCACCATCAGCGCCAAGAAAAACCGTTTCCAGAGTAATAACCCGAGTGAGAACGAGAAAACCAAAGTTACCATGGGGGTGATTGGTATCAACTACAGCGTATCGGCCAAAGATGGCTTCGGTGATTGTTTTGGACGCAACAATATCTATCACGCCAAAGATGGCGAAGACGTTTACAAATATATTCTCAATCTGATCAATGAAGAAACAGGAAGACTTAAGGATTAACATGAAATACCCGCTCATCATCACCACTTTATTATTGTCACCATTCGGGTATGCCAATTGTCTCGGTGGGGTTAATGAATACGTGACCTCTACTCAACTGGTGTCTTCCCACACGCTTACCACGCAGGTGAAAGGCAAATTGGTTCAACACGACTCTACGCGTCCCGAACAAGTGTTGAACTCGTCGTCTGAGGTGGTGAAAGTGGCACGTCCGGACGAGGTTTGCTTTTATGATCAAGCGACTCAGTCGTTGGTTTTGAACTATGCACACGACAAATATCAGCTGACCGCTGCGCACAAAAATGTGCTGGAGAAGTATCTTGAACTGGTGAACGGTAAAGCGCAGATATTTATTGAAGGGCATGCCGACAGTATCGGTCCTAAGACGTATAACAAAGCTCTGTCAGCGCGTCGCGCCAAGCAGGTGGCGAACTACTTAAAACATAATCTAAAACAGGGTAACCGTATTGTTGAGAAAGCGTTTGGGGAGAGTGCGCCAATCTGCAATGCCAGTGAAAACCGCACGACTGGATGCAACCGCCGGGTCGTGCTTACCGTGAAGTCATGATCGGTTATTTGCTGCTTGTTGGTGTGTTTATGTTCTGGGCCGCGGCACGCAACAGGGTCTGAATCAGATACAGATCATAAAAAGCCAGTCGGATGACTGGCTTTTGGGTTTCGAACCCCGATGTTAGGATCAGGTGCGGTATCGAGCGAGTATTTCGCCCAGATTGCGTGTCGCGTTAGCCAGGTTACCGACGCCCTGAGAGGATTGCTCGGCGACTTGACGTATCACACTCGATTGCGCGCGAATGTCCGACAGTTCAGACGCAATATCGTTTGCGACCGCACTTTGCTCACCTGCTGAGGTGGAAATCTGAATACTCATGTCGTTGATGGCTCTCGCGGAGACGGCTATTTGACTGATGTCGTTGCCGATGTCCGTGACGAGATCGCTACTGGTTTGTGCCTGACTGACCGTCTGCTTGGTGATCTTAGCGATGGTCTGGCTTTCTGATTGCAGTTTTTCAATCATAGCCTGAATCTCGACCGTCGCTGATTGGGTGCGACTTGCCAGAGTACGGACTTCGTCCGCCACCACGGCGAAACCGCGGCCTTGCTCACCGGCACGTGCTGCTTCAATCGCTGCGTTCAGAGCCAGCAAGTTGGTCTGTTCAGAGATACCGTTGATGGTGGTGATAACTTCGCTGATCTGCGCGGTATTGTCGTTCAGAGTGGCAACAGAACTTGACGCCTGTTCGATAAAGTCAGACAAGCGCGCAATCTCATCAATCGCCTGATGCACTCGCTGAGAACTGTCGTTCACTTGTTTCGCGTCCATCTCTGTTTGGCCAGTTGCCTGATTGGCAATGTTCGCCACTTCTTGCGCTGACGCTGTCATCTCTTCCATGGCCGTGGCGACCGAATCTAGCGAAGCATACTGGTTGGTGATCTGAGTTTCACTTTGTTGCATGTCCTGCTCAAATGCAGCGGAAGTTTCACCCAACGTGGTTGAGTTATCTTTCACACTCACCACCAGGTCTGTCAGCGTGTCCATAGCGTTATCAAGCGCGCAGCCAATAGTGCCAAACTCGTCGCGTCCCGGGTGGAAACCAAGGCGTGAGGTCAGATCTCCGTCAGCGATTTTCTGTGTGGTGCTGTACAACACCCACAGTGCGCCGCCGATAAAGGTCGCGACCCAATAGACGAAAACCGCAAAGGGGATCACCCACAAGTACGCCAGTAGAAAGGCAGATAATGCCGCGGAGCGAGCATCGCTTTCGGCATTACTCATGGATTTGGTGAGCGCGTAGACCTGGCCGGAGGCATGTCTGGCGGTCGCGGTCACGGTGCCTTGGGTATATTGGGTGTCTGCAATGGTCGTGCGTTTTTCCAGACCTGGTACTTGCAACTGATCTGGTGCGTTGGTTTGCAATAATCCCGTTAACTGATATTCAACGGCAAGCTTGGACTGATGCTCAATCGCATCAATCGTATTGAAGTAGCGACCTCCGGAAATAAAGGTAATTGTGGTAAGAAAAAGGGCAAATATGACCCACATTTTGTCGTTAATGGACATTTTTATGAACAGTCGGTCGATCGTCCTGAATTCGACTTCTCTCATAGGAACTCCGCAACAAATGATGAATGAATAGATGGTGTTATTATGACTTTCTTGTATCGACCAATATGAGCGATCCCACAGTATTATCTGAAAGATATGTGGTAAATCGTTGCAAATATGAGACGTAGATCGGGTTGATATTAGCTAGAGTGCATAAAAAAACGCCGGCATTTTTGGCCGGCGTTTTTGATGACTCAGTGATTGGGCGTTAGCCCAGAGAAGGCAGAATACCCAGCGTGATCAAGATTTGTGCGCTAACAATGGCGAAACCCGTTGCACCTGTGATAATTAGCGCCGCCTGTCCACCAAATACCTGGTATTTACTTTCAGACTGCTCATGTTGGCGAACTTTACGCACCATCAGGATGGGCAGGAAAATCGCCAGAATGGCCAGTGCGATCGCAGCGTAACCCAGCGCCATGATAAAGCCTTGTGGGTAGAAGAGAGCAAATCCCAGAGGTGGCAGGAAGGTAATCAGTGATGCTGGTACACGGCTTGAGCTGGTGTTAGTTTTTCGCAGAATGTCACCGAGGTATTCAAACAATCCCAGACTGACACCCAGAAAAGAAGTCAGCAAAGCCAGATCGGCGAACACGCCGACAATATTGGCCAGACTGGTGCTGTTGACGGCTTGGGCCAGGTTACCAATCAAAGCGCTAAGGGCTGAATTCTGAATCATTTGCGACTGACTGATCACACCCAAAGTGACGATTTGCCAGAAAATGTAGATAACCAACGGAATAGCAGAACCGAACAGGATCACTTTGCGCAGCGAGCGGGTGTCGCCATCTAGGTAATTAACAATCGCCGGAATGCTGCCGTGAAAGCCAAATGAGGTGAAAATCACCGGAATAGCGGCGACGATCAGACCTTGTTGCATGGGCATGCTCAGCAGGTATGACTCGGTGACATTTGGCGCCAGAAACGACAGCACCATTACCATTGCAATCAGTTTACAGGTAAACAGCACACGGTTGACTTTGTCGACCGTGCCAGTGCCGATCGTCACCACGGTTGCAACGATGATAGTGAAAACCACCGTTGCAACAGGCCCAGAAATGGTCAGGCCGGTAAATTGGCTGATACGGTCCGCAAATTGCGACCCTCCGCCGGCAATGTACGCGGCGCACAAGGCGTAAAACAGAAATAACATTGCAAAGCTCGCCAGCCATTTTCCTTTCTTGCCCAGAATCTGCTTAGCGAGCGTATGCAGCGTAGCATCATGATCGGCATATTGATGAACCTCAAGCATCAGCAATGCGGTAAAGGCCATCAAAGCCCAAAGTACGACCATGATCATGATTGAAGTGGTAAAGCCGATACCCGCAGATGCCAGCGGAAGAGCGAGCATGCCAGCGCCTATGGTGGTACCGGCGATGATGAGTGTACTGCCGAAAATTTTTGATTGAGTCATATGTATATAATTTTGTACGTTGTTGTGATCAGATTGCAGATATTGTGTCTGATATTTACTCAAAATTGAGTTTGATCCATTAGGTATAGCAGGATTTTGCAGGTCATTATGAAATTGGTCAAGAGAAATGTACGCACTGGTTTACTCTGTGTGTAAGTTTATGTTTACATTCTGAGTTTGGAGGCTCTGGCAATCGATTAACTGAGACAAACGTCAAATCAGATTGCAATTTTACTTTTCGCTTTCAAAAAACTGTCATATAAGAGGTATAAAAAGGAGCTGCAGAGTAGTACAACGTCTGCAGAAAACATCGAAGTAAAAAGGAGGTCCTGATGAGCGACCAATACGCTAACGATGAATGTCTGGAACTTTTAGACGCGATGGAAATAGGCTTTGACCTATCAGAATACGAAGAATCCATCGAAGAACTCGCCGAAAATCTTGTCAGATAACGGCGGCCGACATCATCAACCCGAGAGAGCCAGTGCGAACGCACTGGCTTTGTGCTTTTATATAAGTACTTCTCTTATCTCTTTACTGTATGAACTTTCTTGCGCATCTACACATCGCCGACCATTGTGACAGCAGCAAACTGGGTAATTTGCTGGGGGACTTTGTGAAAGGCGACCCAAACAAACAATACCAGCCATCGATAGCTCATGGGGTGATGCTGCATCGTTTTGTCGATTCGTACACGGATCAGCATCCATTGATGAGTGACGCGAAATCTTTGTTCGACGGCAGCGCACGTCGCTTTGCCCCTATTGCACTGGATGTCTTTTGGGATCACTGCCTGGCATCTCGCTGGGAAGAGTTTCACTCTGAATCGTTGCGCCAATTTTGCCATAAAGCAGAGCAACAGACCCGGCGAGAGCACGTGACCAATCTGCCGCAGCGCTTTCTTATTGTGAGCCAGAACATGTGGCAAGGGCGTTGGCTTGAGTCGTACCGGGAAATGGACAATATTGAGTTTGCGTTGCGACGCATGTCTGGCCGCAGCCCCCGCATGGGCCCGCTATCTGGCTGCTTTGCCTATCTGGACAGGCATTATCATACCTTGCAACCGATTTTTTCTGAGCTCTATCCGGACGTATTAAACGCAGCAAAGTCCCAAGCATTCTGATAGAATCCCGCGCTTGCTCAATTGAAAGGTAATCTGCATGTCTCACCCGTTTCAACAACTTGGTCTTGGCCCTCAGCTTTGCGATACGCTGAGCGAGTTAGGTTTTAAGCAACCCACTGAGATTCAGTCTCAAGCGATACCACATGTGTTGTCTGAGCAGGATGTGTTAGCAGGGGCGCAGACAGGGACGGGGAAAACGGCGGCGTTTGGCTTGCCTTTGCTGCAACGCTTGATCGAGAGTCCAACAACCAGAGATGAACGGAGCAACGACGTGTTTGCACTGATATTGGTGCCCACGCGTGAACTGGCTCAGCAGGTGTTCGACAACGTAACGGCATACGCGAACGGGATCGAGGTGAAAATCGTCACGGCGTATGGCGGAACCAGCATGAATGTACAGGTGAAAAATTTGCGTGGTGGTGCGGATATTCTGATTGCAACGCCAGGGCGGCTACTTGATCACATGCATTGCCGTAATGTGTCGCTACGAAACACTCAGGTTCTGGTGCTGGATGAAGCTGATCGCATGCTGGATATGGGGTTCATGCCTGATATTCAGCGCGTATTACGTCGGATGAGCGACAGCAAACAGACCTTATTGTTTTCCGCCACATTTGATAAGCGCATTAAAACGCTGGCGTACAAATTAATGGACACGCCAGTAGAAGTTCAGGTGAGTGAGCAGAACAGCACTGCAGATACCGTTAAGCAAATGGTGTATCCGGTAGACAAAAAGCGCAAAGCGGAACTGCTGGCGTACCTGATTGGCGCACGCAACTGGCAACAAGTACTGGTGTTTACCAAGACGAAGCAGGGAAGCGATGCGTTGGCCAAAGAACTGAAACTGGACGGCATCAAAGCGGCGTCGATCAATGGTGATAAAAGCCAGGGAGCACGTCAGAAGGCGTTGGATGACTTCAAGCAAGGGAAAGTCAGAGCACTTATTGCTACCGATGTGGCTGCGCGCGGCTTGGATATTCATCAGTTGGAGCAAGTGGTGAACTTTGATATGCCCTATAAAGCTGAAGACTATGTCCATCGTATCGGCCGAACGGGGCGGGCTGGTCATCCTGGTTTTGCGGCGTCTCTGATGAGTCGCGACGAAGAATATCTGCTGGAAGCGATTGAGCGTTTGCTTGACACTCGCCTGCCACAGGAGTGGTTAGAAGGATTTGAGCCGAGCTTGTTCGAAGAAGTCGACACGGACAAGTCACCGCGCAAGAAAAGTCGCTCCGCGGAAAAACGTAAAATGAAAGCCAAGTTTAAAGTGCATGCCGGCCGCGGCAAGAAAATGACTGGTTGAGATGAACGCGCTTGCCGAGCGGTTAATTGTTGCCGTGGTTGCCACATGAAATAAAAATAGAGCCTTTCGGCTCTATTTTTCGTTTTACTCAATGTCAAGTAGTTCGACATCAAAAATGAGCGTTGCAGAAGGT
>NZ_WXWP01000309.1:0-16628 GCF_009904765.1 Vibrio sp. V39_P1S14PM300 | reverse complement strand
AGCAATACCACAACAATCGCGATGATCATCAGCAGCTTTTTTTTGCCGCCGGACGCTTCTGGTGTGATTTCTTCGATAGCCATAATATTCTCTATCTTGTTGTTTTATACAGTCTAAGCGTAATAGCTGATTCCATCACGCTTCAGCGCGACATTCAAATCAAGTTTGGTGTCCGGTTCAAGGTTTTCTTCACCGCCAAAGTCCTGACTGCTGTTACCTTGACCAGATCCTCCGTTTTCACCCGCAGTATAACGGCTCTGTTGCTGGCCGCTGTTTTGTTGCTGTACTGACGTATCCGACAGTTGAACACCCTGCTGAGCAAGCATTTCACGTAACCTTGGCATGGATTGTTCAATCACATCACGCGCCTGATGGTTGTTCACCGTAAAATGGACCGTAGCCTGATCACCGTTCATATTCATGCGGATCTGCATTCGGCCCAGTTCGGGCGGATCGAGGCGGATGTCTACATTTTTGAGGTTCTTTGACATCATCATCTGCACCCGCTCTGCAACTTGGTCACTGGCCATCTCCCGGGACAACTGCAGCGGAGGCTGAGCCTGCTGAGCACCTTCCGTCCGGGTCTGAGACAGAGTATTGCTATTTTGACCGCCAGCCGCTGAGGCGATTTGTTGAGCCAGATTCGCATCTTTTCCGCTGTCTGACTTATCATTCAACCCACTGAGGGCCTTGGCTCCGAGAGCCGCTTGCAACACTGCTTGCCGGGTGGGGACCGAGTGCGAATTCAGTTGCTGCGCCGCCAACAATTGCTGCGCCTGACTCAAATCGGCCGGTATCGACGCAGTGACGGCAGCTTTTTCCGCAGCCTGAGACGCTAATGGCAAGGCTTGGGTAGACGCCGAAGCCGATTGCTGTGCCGGCGATGGCACCGGTTTGTCAGCCTGCGGCGCTGATTCACCATGAGCTTTTACCGTGAGGTTTTTCCCCCAGGCGATGGCCGGCGCTGCCTTTGACTCCTGGCTGTCAGCCTTATCACTCTCTTGAGTGCTCGCCGAGAGTCCCTGAGCCGTTGCTGTCACGGCCTGTGACGATGCTATTAAGGCTTGTTCCGACTCTTCTTTGCTGTCAGAGTCTGGCGCTTGCGCGGTTTGGTTAAGCACTGCGACGTCTGACGAATCTGCCTTCGCTCCACTCATCATCGCGGCTTCAGTGGCGGCCTCATTCGAGCTGCCTTTGCCTGCCTGCGGAGTGTCTGGTTGCGATTCATTCGGTTTTGCGTCTGACGGATGTTCGATAAAGCGCTGCGCTGAAGCTGGCAGAGAGGCCAACACTTCTTCGCTCTCGACACTTGAATCATTGGTCGCCACGTTGTTACCTGAGGCATCCGATGGCATGTTTTCTGTTGCCGGCATGGACTCCGCTTTCACTGTGCCCTTCTCAGGGGGCAACTCTTTGCCGTCTGCGGAGGTAACTTTGAGCGCCTGATTCGACTGATTGAGGCGAGTCAGTAACTCATCGCCTTGCTGCATAGTGGCGTTAACGTCTGGCTCGCTATCACCGCTATTGTGCGCCGTATCCGACAACGACTTGGTGTCTGTCGACTCCGCTTTCGCAGCCGCCTCTGTGTTTGGCTCCAACGCTGGCTCCGAGTCACTTGCTGTACTGACGTCTTGCTCCAGCAGACTATCTGCGCTGTTGGCAGCCACAGCCTGACCATCAGAGGCCGCTTTCAGTTCCCTGTTGGTTACCTGAGGTTCCGTCTCGGATTTGGCGCGGCCTTTTGATTCGCTATCACCGAGCAGCATCGCGGCCAGCTTACTGAAAAAACCACCTTCGGATGCGCCGCTTTCGGTCGCATCGACTGAATCCGTCGTCGCTTTGGGACTTTTCGCTGATTCCGGCACTGGCGTTAAATTCACGTTCATAATCGGGCACTCATTCCATCAGAGTGTTACTCACTCGGGCTATCGACAGCCAAACTGTCGGTTATGATCGGAATGTTTTGCAATTATTACGCCAACAATCAAAACTGTACGCGTTTGCGACTGTAGAGTAAGGTCGAAAACTCATCCATCTGTTTCTGCTCCCTGGCGTCTTGTGCTCGCTGCGCTTCTCGTTGTTTTTTTTCCATCAGCCATTCATAGGAGCGACGCTGTTTACGCGACTCCAACCAGTGCAGCTCGCAACCTTCAACCTGGCCTTTAAAGTGGGTTTCGGCTTGCTTCTGTTTGGACAAGGTTTCATCTAACTGCGTCAGAAAACGATTGAGGTGACTGTACTGGCTGGCGGTGAGCCCTTGCATACCCCGGTCAACCAACTGCTGACAATAATCCAGTCGGTACTGCTCAATTTGCGACAGTTGCTGGTAATATTGGTCAAGTTCACTGCGAGCTTTTGCCAGCGCCAGAGATGCCTGATTTTCACGTTCTTTTGCCTGCTCCAGCAGGAATTCCATCGCGTTATCCATCGACGATTAGCCTCCCTGTAAGATATTTTTCAACATGCTGACACACATCTCGTAAGGCACACTGTCTTTCATTCCCTGTTGCAGATAATCGTCCAAACGCGGTTTGAGGGTAAACGCGCTATCAATGGCCGGATCCGTACCTGGCTTATACGCGCCGATCGAAACCAGATCCTGATTCTTACGGCAAACAGACAACACCTGACGCACGGCTTTGGACATCAGCACATGTTCATCGGTGGTAATTTGTGGCATTACCCGACTGACCGACTTCTCTACATCTATCGCCGGATAGTGCCCGGCGTCGGCCATTTCGCGCGACAACACAATGTGACCGTCAAGAATGGCACGAGAGGCATCGGCGATCGGGTCCTGCAAATCATCACCTTCCGTCAGCACGGTGAAAAAGGCCGTAATCGAGCCCTGGTTGTCGCTGCCATTCCCGGCCCGCTCAACCAGGGCTGGCAATTTGGCAAATACGGAGGGGGGATAGCCTTTCGTCGCAGGCGGCTCACCGACCGACAGCGCGATTTCACGCTGTGCCTGAGCAAAGCGGGTCAATGAATCCATCAGCAACAGTACATCCAATCCCTGATCTCGAAAATATTCGGCGATCGTTAGCGCAGTCTGACAGCCTTTAAGGCGCATCAACGGCGATGCATCCGCCGGAGCGGCCACGACCACTGAACGCTGACGGCCGTCACTGCCAAGGATTTCTTCAATAAATTCTTTTACTTCTCGGCCACGCTCACCAATCAACCCGACCACCACAACCTGCGCCGTGGTACCTCGCGTCATCATCCCAAGCGTCACTGACTTACCGACCCCGGAACCGGCAAACAGGCCAATCCGCTGCCCTTTCCCCACGGTCAGCAGACCGTTGATGGCCTTAAGGCCGACATCCAGAGGTTCGGTGATGGGTTTACGTGCCAATGGATTGATAGGTTCGGCGTTAAATGCCGCGCGCTGAGCCGTATAAATTGGCCCCTGGCCATCCAGTGGGTTACCCACACCATCGATCACCCGCCCAAGCAGTTCCATGCCCACCGGGAGCCCGGCCTCACTGGTTACCGGGGTGACTTTTGCCCCCGGCAGGACACCGGAGATCTGCTCACTTGGCATCAGATAAAGATTATCGCCGGCAAAACCAACCACTTCTGCGTCCATTTCACCGGACATGGTTTCGACCCGGCATAAACTGCCGATCGGGGCACGGCAACCCGTGGCTTCGAGCGTCAGTCCGACGACACGCACCAGTTTACCGGATGCCACCGGACGCGACGTCAGCCCGTGTGTTTTGTAGTGACTGAGACGTTCGGCAAGTGCCAGCACTTATTCGCCTCCCTGATGGCGGTTGGTGCCGCAGAAACTCTGAATCACACTACGAATGCGATCTTCCATACGGTAATTGACACTCGACTCGCCCGCTTCAATCTGCACATCGGCACGATTTAAAGCCGGCTCGGCCACCAGCGTCCAGTTTCTAAATGCCAGTTCTTCTTCGCCGTAAGCGGAACGAATGATCGCCACGTCTTCCGGATGGAGTTTCAGTGTAATCGCATGGCCGGAAATCGGCAGTGCCTCAACCGACTGTTTGATGGTATCGAGGATCACCTGAGGGTTGGTCTGCACTTCAACGTGCACCACTTCTTTAACCAGCGTCAACACCATATCGACCAGTTGCTTTTCCACCTGAGCGTTCATCAGCTCCAGTGGTTGGGCAAATTGATTAGCCAAGCTGACAAACGTCGCCACCTGCTGCTGAATAAATTCTTCGCCCGCGGTCACGCCTTCCGTTTTGCCCAGCTCAAAACCTTCCTGATGGCCCGCTTCAATCCCCTGCTCTTTACCCTTTTCATAGCCTTGTTTGAAACCGGCTTCCTGACCTTGCAGTAAACCTTCCTGATACGCAGATTGACGGATCTGTTCGATCTCTTCTTCGCTGAGCTCGACAGGTTGGGCAATTTCGGGCTCGTCAAAATCCGGCATCCAGCCCGGATCATAATTGAAGGCTGTCTCTTTGGCCTGTTTATTGGCTTCGGCACCGTAGTCAGGCATCCCCCATTTCTGGGCTTGCTCAACTGCTTCGTCTTCATTTAAACGCAGAAAACCGCGCTTTCGTTCAGTCGACATTGTTGCTCCCGTGCATTACCAAGGCGTGAGATTAGAGGAATTCGTCGGCACCGCCAGACAACATCAGTTCGCCGTTGTCGGCCATGCGACGCGCAATCGCCAGCACTTCTTTCTGTGCCGCTTCCACATCCGATACCTTAACCGGCGGCATCGCTTCGAGATCGTCTTTCATCATCTCAGCCGCACGTTTCGACATGTTCTTGAAGATCTTATCGCGCAGTGCATCGTCAGCGCCTTTGAGCGCTTTTTGCAGTACGTCCTGAGGCACATCACGCAGCAGCTTCTGAATACCCTGATCGTCGACTTCTATGAGGTTTTCGAACACAAACATCAAATCCTGAATCTGTGTCGCCATGTCTTCGTCCTGATCGCGGATTTGCTCCATCAGGATGCCTTCGATGTTGTTGTCCAGGTAGTTCATGATCTCGGCTGCGGCTTTCAGGCCGCCAATTTTGGCCGCTTGTGCCCCAGCCTGACCCGCAAACTGTTTCTCCATGATTTCGTTCAGCTCCGCCAGTGCCGATGGCTGTACCTCCTCCAAATTGGCGATACGCATCATCAGATCAAGGCGGACACGTTCAGGGAACTGAGACAGTATTTCGGCAGACTGATCCGCTTCCAGATAGGACAGAACAATGGTTTGGATCTGTGGGTGCTCGTTGAGAATGATGCTGGCAACCTGACGGGGATCCATCCATTTCAATGAATCCAGGCCTTTGGAACCGGTACCGAGCAGGATCTGATCCACCAGATTATTGGCTTTATCTTCACCCAGCGCGGCCACCAGTGCATTGCGCATGAAGTCTTCGCTGCCCATGCCGATGTTGGTGTATTTCTGAATGTCTTCCAGAAATGCCCGATGTACCGCACTGACTTTTCCCTGACTGAGATCATTGGCACGCGCCATCGCGCTACCGACCCGCTGTACCTGCTTCGGTTCAAGGTGGCGAATGATCCCGGCTGCGTCGTCTTCGTTGAGACTCAGCAATAGGATCGCTGCACGTTCTTCGCCTGGAATGGAAGAAATATCAACGCTTTCTTCCGCCACCTGGCCACCGTTTTCTTTCGCTACGATTTCGTTAGGCATCTTTCATCCAGTTTTTCACTACCTGCGCCGCCAGCTCAGGTTCATTCGCTACCAGAGCACGCACCGCTTTCAGCACATCCTCATCTTTATGCAGATTCGGCAAATCGATACTCGATCCAAATTCAAACAGATCACTGCTTTCAATGTCGCTGCCAATCAAGCTGGTTTCGCCGTCAGCACCAATCGGCAGGCCATCCGGTCCGTACGCCTGATCGTCATCGTTGTCGGCAGTTGGGTTGAGCAGTTTCTTCATTGCCGGGCGCACCAACACCAACACAACCACAATGATAACCAGCGCACTGGCGAACCAGCGAACCCAGTCGTTGAAGTTCGGGTGCTCCCAAATCGGCACATCACTCAACTGTGCCACTTCCGGCTCAGCAAACTGCATACTCAGGACGTTGAGTAGATCCCCGCGTCCTTCGTCATAGCCCACCGCTCCGATCAACACCTGACGAATGGCACTGATTTCACTCTCGCTGAGTGGTTGATAAGTCGTTTCGCCACTGTCGGGATTCACAACGGCCCGGTTCTTCACCGCTACCGCCACCGTCTGGCGATTAATCACACCGGTCTGACGACGTTCGTGACTGATGGTGGTGTCCAGCTCAAAGTTGCGGGTGGCTTCTTTGTGCACTGACCCCTGGCCGAGTAAAGAACCGTCTTTCATTTGCGCCACGTCTTGTGGAATCGACGCATCCGCTGGAGGCTGATTACTCAGAGCGCCTGGTACCCCAGCTACGACATTGCCATTGTTATAGTCTTCCAGCGTGTATTCGCTGCGGGTCGATGGCGTATTCGGATCGAAACGCTTACGGGTCTGTTCAACGGCGCTAAAGTCCAGCACCACATCCACTTGCGCGGTGTAGTTACCCAGCCCCAGAATCGGGATCAATACCGAGTCAATTTTCTCACGTAGCGCCTGCTCTTGTTTACGCTCAAGCTCCTGCTCTTTGCGGCGTGCTGCCGAGGCTGGATCCTGAGAGCCAGAGCTGAGCAGACGACCGTGCTGATCGGTGACAGTTATTCGGGTCGGCTTCATGCCCGGAACGGCACTCGCGACCATGTCAACGATCGAATCGACCTCTTCCTGCTTCAGCGTGTTACCGCTTTTCAGCGTCAGAAACACCGACGCCGACGCTTCCTGATTATGGCGCACAAACACACTTTGTTTCGGCAGAGCGAGCAAAACGCGCGCTTTACGCACCTGCTTCATCTCTTCGATGGCTTTGGATAACTGGCGCTCGCGGCTGAGCTTCAAACGCTCCTGTTCAAGACGCTGAGACACACCAAAGCCCATGTCTTGCAACAAAATATCATCGCCCGCCTGAGAGCCTTGGTTCAGGCCCGCACGAACCATATCCAGTTTGAGGTTATTGTATTCACTGGATGCCACCATAACGGTGTTGCCATCCAGTTTATAGGTCAGTTTCTGTTGATCGAGATAATCCAGGATCGGGATCAGCTCTTCGGTCTCATATGCGCCAAGCGGTCGCATCTCTGGCTCTTTGACCCAGAAAAACAGCATCACAATCAATGCCACACAAATGGAGATCGACAACACCAGCACCACCTGACGCAGCAAATCAAGATCGCCGATCGCCATGTCAAATTTGGAGGAGCTTTTCTCGTCCAAATCCGGGTTTTGTGTTTCCATATCAGTCCCCGGGTCAGCCATCAGTGCGTTGTCCGATGCTGAGCCGGTTACAGTAAGATCCGTTGTTTGATTTTCGCCTGCCACAGAAGATACCTAAAAAGTTAAACCGGCATGTTCATCAGTTCTTTGTACGCTTCAACCAGTTTGTTGCGTACCTGAATCGTCGCTTCGAATGCGACACTGGATTTGTTACGAGCAATCATGACATCCGACAGCGACACGCCTTCATCACCCCGATCAAAGCGCATCTGCAAGTCGCCGGAGGTTTTCTGCAGTCCGTTGACGTTATTGATCGCACGGCTCAGCATATCGCCAAAATCAGCCCCAACCTTGTGTCCGGTTGGCGCCGCCTGGGTGTTGCCAGCTTCCAGCATCATTGCCTGCATTTCGGCTTGTAGACCGTCAATTCTCATGGCTACCTCTTGATGTCAACTGTTTGACTTACTCGTATTTTTGTAGATTAAAGCAATTAATATGCCACTCAGTGGCACATTATTAGCCCGGAATTTCAATGCCGGCATCTCGCATTTTCGCCAGCTTGTAGCGCAGCGTACGCGGGCTGATCCCCAGCTTTTCTGCCATTTCTTTGCGACGTCCGTGGCACTCTTCCAGCGTTTCGAGAATGATGGCATATTCCTGGTCACGAAGCTCGTTACCTAGCCCCGAATTGCCGACTAGGCCACGTGAAATCTCTTTTTGCGCCAACGGCTTCACATCCGGGACCAGAGTTTCACCTGACTCAACCACGTGCTGAAAACTGCTGGCATCCTGCCAGTCGATCCCTTCCAACAAAATATGCTCTGCGCGAATATCACCACTTTCACTCAAGATAAGAGCGCGCTGCACAACGTTGTCCAGCTCGCGAACATTTCCCGGCCATGGATACGCCATCAATTTATCAACGGCCGCGTCGCTGATATTCGGCACCGCCATCCCCAATTTCGAGCAGTGGCGCTCAATCAGGTGATACGTCAGTGGTTCAATGTCACCGATCCGCTCGCACAGTGCTGGCCAGGCAATTGGGAACACGTTCAGCCGGTAGTACAAATCCTCGCGGAAATGGCCTTCTTGCACATACAGCTTAAGATCCCGGTTACTGGTGGCTAGGACGCGGACATCGAGCTTGATGCTCTTACGGCTCCCCAGACGTTCCACTTCCCGCTCCTGCAGTACACGCAGCAGTTTCGCTTGCAGGCTCAAATCCATCTCACTGATTTCATCGAGCAGAATCGTGCCGCCCTGGGCTTGTTCAAATTTGCCCGGACACGCCTGAACCGCGCCGGTAAAGGCCCCTTTTTCATAACCAAACAGGGTGGCTTCCAGCATGTTGTCTGGAATCGCGGCGCAGTTGATTGCGATAAACGGGCCGTCTTTACGATTTGACGCATTGTGAATGTAACGAGACATCACCTCTTTACCCGACCCACTCGGGCCAAGCACCATGACACTGGCGTCTGTTTTGGCAACTTTGTCCGCCAAGGCCAGCAACTTAAGGCTCTTCTCGTCCGCGACCACGGCATCTCCGTTGTCGTCAGACTTGACAGGTGCATAGCGACTGACCATGTTCAGCAGCACTTCGGGAGCAAAAGGTTTGGCCATGTAATCAATGGCACCGTCTTTCATCGCCGACACTGCATCTTCAATGTTCGCGTAAGCTGTCATGAGTAACACCGGCAGATTTGGCCAGTTTTGTTTGATGGTGCGCAGCAGCGCTAAACCGCCCATCCCAGCCATCTGCACATCGGAGACCACAATATCAACCGAATGGGTTTTCAGCTTGAGCAGCGCGTCTTCGGCACAGTCGGCCTCCAACCACTCGTAGCCAGCCAGTGCCAGCGTATCCACCAGCGCCTCACGCAGACCTTCATCATCTTCAACGATTAAGACTTTGCTCTGAGCCATTATTGTTCTCCGTTGTTCATTGCCTGAGACGGCGCGTCACTGCGTTGCAGCGGAATACACATGGTAAAACACGCACCATCGCCTTGTTCTGAAATCAGTTCCAGCCGCCCTTCGTGAGCGCGGCATACCATCTGAACCACCGCCAGTCCAAGGCCTGTACCTTGTGAGCGGGTAGTAAAAAACGGTTCCATAATTTTTTGCTGAAGCTCTTTCGCCACTCCGGGTCCGTTATCTTGCACGGAGATTTTCAGCTCGCCGTTCACCGGGCGGAAAAACACATCTATCTGCGCCTGTTTTCCGGCAATCTGAATGGCATTTAACACAAGATTGCTCAGCGCCGATGCGATCGCATTGGCGTTCCCCAGCAGTTCAGTATGCTCTTCTTCCACTTCCTGGAAAAAGTCGATGTGGTTATTCTTTAACGCCGTTTCGATCATAGGCATGAATTCGGTGACCAGTTCTGCAATGGTAAACGGCTTGATCACCTTGTTGTCACCACCTTTGGCAAACAACAGCATGTCGTTGACCTGTTTTTCCAAGTCATGCAACCGATCCATTAATTTGGTCTGAAAACGCTCACGTGTCGCAGACGGCAGATTTGGCGCCCCGAGGTTCGAGGCGTAAAGCATCGCGCTGGATAACGGCGTTCTCACCTGATGCGCCAGTGATGCAACCATGCGCCCCAGCGACGACAAACGTTGCAGATCGCTCACGCGCGATTGCAGCAACCGGGTTTCCGTCAGGTCAGTGATCAAAATCAGTTGCCCAGTCGCGGAAGCAGAGATAGCCAAACGTACTTTACGTCCGTTCCGCAATGACACTTCGTGACCATCGTCTTCTTTAGGGGCAAACGCCGCCTGAATAATGGTAAACCAGCGCTCCCCCAGCAGTGGCACTTCCAAGATGCGACTCGCTTCCGGATTGGCTTCGCGAACCACGCCTTGAGTATCAAGCAGAATGACCCCCGCCGGCATGACATCCAATACCTGTTTGTAACGCTCGACCTGATCTTCTAATGAATCAAGATGTGACTGATTTTCCATAGTCTCCGCTGACGCCATGTCGTTTTTCTGCCTTTTAAAACCACAAAAGCCTGACATGCATAAAGCATACCAGGCTTTTAATTATGTTTTTCAACAACTTAACCCAATGACAAGATCTTGGCACTGGCAAAATGTCGATCTTTTAACGCTGCAAATTGTATTTACGCATCTTTTCAACCAGTGTGGTTCGACGCATCCCGAGCATGTCCGCCGCACGGGCAACGATGCCTCCCTGCGCTTCAAGTGCCTGGCTTATCATGTTTACTTCCAAATCCGCCAGCATCTCTTTGAGGTTAACCCCTTCCGGTGGCAGCGCCTGTGGCGCGTCGGCGTTATCCTGAAAATGCTCCACATCATCCAAACTAAAGCTGTCAGAAAACAGATCCGCCAACACGTCTCGCTCCTGCTCTTCCACCGACGCGAAACCGGCGTGTTCAGGCTGAAACTCAGGAATATCACTGTAACGGTATTTGGTTGGCAGGTGATTGACATCCACCAGACTGTTTGGATACAGGATGATCATCCGTTCAACTAGGTTGGCCAGTTCACGAACGTTGCCTGGCCAGTTGTGTTCCATCAATGAGTTGATCGCGCGTGGCGTAAAGCAGATTGGCTGACCGCCCTCTGCCTCCATCCGTGTCATCAATTCCTGCAACAGCAGTGGGATGTCTTCTTTACGTTCACGCAGTGCCGGCATTTCAATCGGGAATACATTCAGCCGATAGTACAGATCTTCGCGGAACTGTTGATCGGTGATCATGGTTTCCAGATTGCGGTGAGTGGCCGCAATGACACGGACGTTAACGCTGACCGTGGTATTACCGCCAACCCGTTCAAAACAGCGCTCCTGAAGAACGCGCAGTAGTTTCACCTGCATCGGCAATGGCATATCACCAATTTCATCGAGGAACAGCGTGCCGCCTTCTGCCAATTCAAAACGTCCTTTGCGCGCGGTTATTGCGCCAGTAAACGCCCCTTTTTCGTGGCCGAACAGCTCGCTTTCCAGCAAATCAGGTGGAATTGCGCCACAGTTGATCGGCACAAACGGCCCGCCTCGGCGTGAACTGTGATAATGGATGTTGCGTGCGACAACTTCTTTGCCCGTCCCGGACTCGCCCAGGATGAGTACATTGGCTTCGGTAGATGACACTTGTTCAATCAGGTGACGCACTTCCTGGATGCCACGACTTTGGCCAACCAAGCTGCGGAACAAAGTATTTTTACGTGTGCCCGGAAACGCCTGGATCCCTTTGCGCCCCAAGAAATCTTTACAGTGGCGCAGTGCTTCACTCAGTTGCGGGTAATTTAGAGGAAACTCCAGTTCGCCCACGTATTGTGGGTAGTCTTCCACTGGATAGAAATGCTTACCGGCGATGAGCAGAGGGATATGATTGGCCGAAACGAGTTTTGCGCACAGGTTTGCAGGCAGTTTTCCGCCCTGAATGGAGCCAACAATGCAGCCTGCCCAGATCTTCGACCAATTTTGATCGTCGATCTGCGCTGAAGAGATCACTTCACACTGTTCTCCGACAAATTCTAAAATTGTGCTCAAATTGATGCGCAGTTGTGCGTCATCTTCAATTACGAGCAATTTTGCTAAACCTTGCATGGGTGAGAATGATTGCCTTCATCTGAATGGTTGTCGCCAAAAATTATATACTTATGCCAGTTCCCTTGGTCAGGAATCTCTTGTTTAACGATAGTCGATTTACATAACTCGGCAACAAAAAAAGCCACTAGGCTAGTTAGTGGCTTCTATTCTATTTAGATATATAGGAGATGGCAACCAAGCAATCAGTTGGTGTGACCTTAGTGGAAACTTTGCTTAAGCAACTATATGCCTACTTCGTTTGCCGTCAGATTGTGATATTCCGCCGGGATTTGATCCCAGGCCGATTTGATTTCACGAATGATCTCAATCACATCATCCAGAAGTTGAGGATCATTCTGGTGATTAGCAGCAGCGATCTGGGTGATCATGAATTCATACAGCTGATCCAAGTTCTGAGCGATCTCACCGCCATCGTCCATCGACAGGCAGCTGCGCAGGCTGATGATGATATCCAGCGCTTTCCCCAGGCGTTCCCCTTTAGATGGAATGTTGCCCTGTTCCATGGCCGCTTTCCCTTGGATCAGGCGCTCAATCGCCCCCGCCATCAGCATCTGAACCACCTTATGCGGGGAAGCTGCACTCAGCTGGCTATCAACCGATACCTTTTTGTAAGCCTGTAACGAGCCACGCATAACTACCTCTTTATAAAAATCTTTTGTACTGTTGGACCGATTTGTTACCGTGCCGGTAACGCCTCAGTGTTTCACCGATTTGGGCAGTTTTTGATTGCATGAGTTCAACCAGCGCTGCGGTTTCCGCAACGGCCGCCTGCCACTCCTGACTGCGTGCCCAATCGGGATGAATGTCGATATAGTTCAACAGCGTTTGCAATATCTGTTCCCTGTTATCGACCAGGCGCTGGATTTCTTCATGCTCGATCTCATCGGCCACCAACGCTTGTTTTATTTTGTGATTCAGATCACTCAATTGAATCAGAGTCTGCTCCATAGGCTTATCCCAGCGCGTTCATCATACCGGCCAATTGTGATTGCATTTTGCTGGTGGCATCCTGCATGGCTGAGAATTTAGCGTGTGTCCGCTGCTCTAGACTCGACATCCGGCGATCCAGTGCCGCCTGATCATCCTGCAGGCGGTAGTTTTGTTCCGTCAGGCTTTTCTCCCGGTTGCGTATGGAGCCCGTAATGCCGGTCATCCCCTGAATCGCGTCTTCCATCTTTTTGGCAAATCCCTGATTGCCCCCAAAGAAGCCTGCCAACTGATTGAAGTTGTTATTCAACTGACGGTCAAGCAGGTCATGGTTGATTTCCAGGGTGCCTTGCCGGGTAGTAGTGATGCCAAATTCCGTCAGAGACTGTAATCCCGGCGGCGCCTGCTCGATTCGTGAACCGATCACAGACTTAAGCCGTGACTCGGCGCTGCGGACAATACTGTCACCGGATAACGGCCCAGCCGACCCTGTTCTCGGGTCAACTCCACCCAGATCTTTGGATACCTGGTAAAACTGGTTGTATGAACTCACAAACTGTTCGATGTAGTTGCGTACCCGATCACGGTCGTACTCAATGTCGATTTCAGACGCGACCTGATCCGGCTTCGAACGGCCTTTAAGAGTCAAATCGACACCGTCGATAGCGTCTTCGATCACATTGTTGTGACTCGACAGTTCGGCCACACCATCCAGAATGACTCTGGAATCCTGCGCAGCTTGCACCTGAATCATGCCACGGTAGCCATCAAATGACGCCTGCGCCGCTTCAAGATCAGCCTGAGCCTGCTCTACTTTCTCCAGATAAGCGCGCTCTTCCGGCGCCATTTTGGCCCGTTCCAGTTGCTTCGCCTGTTCCGGCGTCATTTTGCCGCTGGCAATCGCGGCTTCGATTGCAGCCTGCTCATCGGCCAGCTTTTTATCCAGCTTAGCCTGCGCCTCTTGAGGCGTGACATACGAGTCAGTCAGGGTGCCAGAGGCGGTATTGCTCCAGCCTGGAACATCTTTCGATTTTTCTTTGGCTTTCTGATCCAGTTCAGGTTCAGGTTCCCAATAGGAATCGAGCAGGGTGCCGGAGGCGGTTTCAGTCCAGCCCGGAATGCGATCTTCTGGCTTGATGTATCTCTGACTGGCCTGCTCTGCAGCTTGCAGCTCAGCACCGGAGACGTCCGCATCCGGACTCTTTGGCTGACCGCCATTAGGATCCACTTTGCTGACTTCCTGAGCAACGTCATCCGCCAATTCCTGATCAACATTTTTGGCGGCGTAAGCAATGCGTTCCGCGACTTCGGTCGCCAGCGCTTTCTGCTCTGCGGATAGCGGTGCGATCAGCTCCTGTGCCGCAGCACGGGCCTTTTCGATATCTCGCACCCGCGCTTCCAGCGTTTTGTATTCGAGTTTCTTGAGAGGGTCATTCGGTGACTGGGATTGAGCACTGATACTCAGGGCGTTGTCTTTGCCCGACTTGTTGGCTGCAACGATCAATCGCGGACCTTCGACATCATTGATGACCGAGGCTCTGACTCCCGGGTTGCTTTTCTCGTTATTGATGCTGCGGACAACATCAATCAACTTTGAATTCTGTTGGACATCAATTGTGAATGATTTGTTTCCCAGCCCGATCTGCAGCTTGCCCGGGCCAAATTTGGCGTCTTGCGCTAATACGTTAGACGCCACTTTATGGCTTTGAGCAAGCTGCAACACATCGACTGCATATCGACCTGCGATTGCATCTGTCGTTGCGGTGGCTGAGACTACAGAATCATCTGTGGTTTCGACTTTTCGAGCGGCAAACGCTTTCTCCTGACGAAAGTTCATCATCAGGTTTTTCATCGTATCCAACGACTCTCTGAGTCGCCCATAGGCACTGATACTGGCATCATTGTCCGCGCGCTCGTTATCAATGCGCTGCTGTTTGGGAACACGCTCCGCATCGACAACTTTGCTGACAATGGAATTAATGTCCATGCCAGAATTCATACCCAATGGGCCTAAACTCATCAAATCACCTCAAAAATACGACTTAAACCTTATCGACCAGTATCCCACCGGTCGAATATCGGCTGGTTTGCTCTCTCAGGCGCCTGAGCACCTCAAGCATCTCCTCATCCGGTATCTGACGAATAATATCGCCAGTACTGGCATCATAAATAGTGACGACGTCCCTGCCCGATTCTTCATCGACCCGAAATGAGAGCCCGGTATTGATGGAGGAGATAAATTCGTTCATCTGCTCCACCATCCGTTCACGATGTTCCTTGTCCAGCCGTTGCCGCTCCTGAGCCATTTCCATGATCGACTGTGACGGCTTAACCTGAACCCGGGCTAACTCTGACGCGTTGCTACTCTCTGACTGAGTGGAAAGACGCTGAGCATTGTCGTTTTCCGAAGCAATTTTAGTGCCACTTTGTGAGCCGTAAGGCTGGATGTTCGATGTGTAGGATGGTATTTCCATAACAATCTCCCTTCCACCTTATAGGTTAGCAATTCAATGCTGCCCGATAAGCTCCTGACGAAACCTATCGATTAACCTAATAAGCTAAGTGCGGCAGATGGTGACTGCTTCGCCTGCGCCAGAACGGAAGTACTCGCCTGCTGAAGAATTTGCGACTTCGTCATTGCCGTCGTTTCTTTCGCGTAGTCAGTGTCCAAGATACGGCTGCGAGACGCATTCACGTTCTCGTTGATGTTATCCAGGTTGCTGATCGCGTGGCTAAAGCGGTTCTGGAAAGCCCCCAGAGACGCACGTTGGCTGTCCACTGACTTCAACGCACCATCGATGACGGCAACCGCTTCTTGCGAGCCTGCCACAGATGACACATCAATGTTTGCCACAGTAACGTCCTGCGCAGCACCAAAGCCGATGTCTGTACCCAGACCACCACCAATGGTGACGTCGCCGTCTACTTTCTGGCTGGACGCAAACAGTTGCAGCTTGCCTTCTTCACCCACGGATGCTTTGACATCTGACGTCTGACCGTTGATGTAAGTGGCCAATTGCTCCAGATCATCGCCTTCTTTGGCGTTGATGGTGACATTCTGCGCATTACCGTCTTTATCGGTGTAACTCAGTGTCATGTCGGTCGTACCGGCCTGAACGGTCCAATCCGCCGCTTTACCAGTCCCTGCCACATAGCTTTTACCGCCCATGTCACTGGTATCTGAACGCATGTTAGTCAGCGACAGCATCACTGCTTCCCCTGAGTCAGCACCGATCTGGAATGACTGGCTGCCAAACGTACCATTCAGCAGTTTGTTGCCACCAAAAGACGTCGTTTCAGCAATACGGTTTAGCTCGTCATTCAGCGCCGATACCTCTTCCTGAATCGCAACGCGTTCAGATTTAGAGTTGGAACCGTTCGACGATTGCAACGCCAAATCACGCATACGTTGCAGAATATTGGTCGATTCGTTCATCGCCCCTTCTGCGGTTTGCGCAATAGAGATACCGTCGTTGGCGTTTTTGACCGCCATATCCAGACCACGGCTTTGTGAAGTCAGTCGGTTTGAAATCTGCAAACCTGCAGCGTCATCACGCGCACTGTTGATTTTGTACCCTGAAGACAGACGCTCCATGGATTTCTGAGCTCCGTCAGCAGCGCTGTTCAGGTAACGCTGTGCGGTCATCGCAGATACGTTCGTATTTACGTTTATTGCCATTGTTTGATCTCCTAAGGCATTTGGATTGATGCGCTCCAGCAGCTCTCACCCCACTTCGGCACATCTCATTTCTCTCAGTCCTGTAACGGCGAGATAAACTTTAGCTTTAGGAAAAAAACGATTTTTTTTTAATTAATTTGCCGCCACCGTAAAATATATGCGC
>NZ_WXWP01000343.1:0-16671 GCF_009904765.1 Vibrio sp. V39_P1S14PM300 | reverse complement strand
GAGTATGTATTATTACTAGTATCTTTAAAGAAGAATGTTTTGAGCTAAATTCAATTGTCCAAAAGTCGTAGTTTTTGAGCTGAGTGGTTTTCGTTGTGCCGTTAGATGCTGGAAACTGGCTTAGTGGCAGGGTGAAATGGAGATGTTGGACGTGTGACCTAGAAGCTATTGTTATCCACTAGTCAGCTTAGTTCTTTGAATTAAGAACTAAGTTTCTAGATATTGGTATTCCATCGGTAAAAGTTAGGGACATGCAACGTTTATTGGTGCGAATGAAAAAACATAAGGTTAATCACTGCCCACAAACGGAGTGAGCAATGGTTAGTGCCAACTGGATAGTACTTATGTTGCCGTGCTAAGGCTTTGTTTTGTTTTTTCGCGCATGCCCAACATTAGCGTCAGACCAAATGCCGCCGCAAATGAAATCACCATTCCTACCACGTAGTAACCAATTTTCTCCGGGTTGATGGAGATGATGCCTGGCAGACCTGCTGCACCCAATGCATGGGCTTTAACGTTAAACAGAGTAATGAAAGCACTGGCAATCGCAGAGCCTGTGATGGCGGCAATGAACGGGTAACGCAGTTTCAGGTTCACACCAAACATCGCCGGCTCCGTAATACCCAGCAGTGCGGTAATGCCGGAGGGGATCGCAATTCCTTTGAGCTTGATGTCTTTGGTGGTAAAGCCAACTGCCAGCGCTGCGGCGCCTTGTGCCACGTTGGACATGGCCGCGATCGGGAAAATGAAGGTTCCACCGGTGGTTGCGATATCCGCCAGCAACTGAGTTTCAATCGCGATGAAGCTGTGGTGCATACCGGTAATCACGAACGGAGCATAGATAAAACCAAACAGCGCGCCGCCAATAAAGCCGGCTGAATCGTACAGCCAGTTGAGGCCGTCACCCAGCATAAAGCCGACATCACGTGTGATTGGGCCAACTAAGGTGAACGTCAGGAAACCGGTGATGAAAATCGCCAGCATTGGTGTCAGCAGGTTATCAAGTACCGATGGAATCACTTTGCGCAGGCCGAGCTCAACTTTGGCTAAAATGAAGGCCGAAACCAGCACTGGCAGAACCGAGCCTTGATAGCCCACCTTCTGAATTTCCAGCCCGAGAATGTTCCACGTCGGTACGGTGTCAGCCACGGTCGCGCTACCAAAGCCCCAACCGTTAAGCAAATCCGGGTGAACCATCAGCATACCCAGTGCCGCGCCAAGGAACGGGTTTCCGCCAAACTTGCGTGATGCAGAGAAAGCCAGCAGAACGGGTAAGTAAACAAACGGGGCGTTGGCGAAGGTGTTGATCATGCTGGCCAAATCCGCTAGGCCGGGGTTGGCATCAATCAGCGATAGACCATCAATAAACAAGCCTTTGGCGGTCAGTACGTTGAACAGACCCATGAGCAGACCACCCGCGACGATGGCCGGAATGATAGGTACGAAAATATCGGATAAGCCTTTAACTGCGCGCTGCACGATATTCTGATTTCGCGCACCGGCGCTGGCGACGTCGTTGGTCGACATATCGGCCATGCCGGTCAGCTTCGCCATTTCGGCATACACCTGATTGACAATACCTGAGCCAAAAATGATCTGGTATTGGCCCGCGACCTTGAACTGGCCTTTGACGCCATCCAACGTTTCGATTGCGCTTTCATCAATCTGTGATTCATCTTTCACTGCCAGACGTAGCCGTGTTGCGCAGTGTGCCAGCGCCTGGATGTTGGTTTTGCCACCCAAGTGCTCGAGAAGTTGTTTTGCTATGACTGGATAGTCCATAACTCACCCCGGTTCTTGTTACTTGTCAGTATACCCGTCTTGTTTGAAGTTGCGTGGTTTAGGCCGCTTCAATGTGTCTGGGTTTAGTTGTTTACTGCTTTATGATTATATTTTTGGGAACGTTTGCAATGGCGATTTTTGTCAATTAATCCCTAACGGTCAAAAGATCGTGGTGAATTCTGTGAGAATGATCGCCAAAAGCAAGATAGAGAAACAACAAAACAAGGGTAAAATCACGCTAATGCCGGGATTGAAGTCGGGCATTTCTGCAATCAATCCCACTTGGAACGTAAAATAGGATGCTTTATGGCAAGTTTGTATGACGTCGCCAGACTGGCAGGCGTGTCAAAGTCGACGGTCTCTCGCGTAATTAATGATGAATACGGCGTAAAAGAGTCTACGAAAATCAAAGTGTTAAAGGCGGTTTCTGAGTGTGGCTACGTGGTTAACCAGGTGGCGAAAGATCTA
Organism: Vibrio sp. V39_P1S14PM300; assembly: GCF_009904765.1. Lineage (NCBI taxonomy): Bacteria > Pseudomonadati > Pseudomonadota > Gammaproteobacteria > Vibrionales > Vibrionaceae > Vibrio > Vibrio sp. V39_P1S14PM300. Next base: position 14,421 of record NZ_WXWP01000343.1, on the reverse strand, counting down.
AAATCGCAGAGAACCAACCTGATTGGTGTGATTGTGCCGCGGGTATCGTCCCATGCGACCGCCCAAGGCGTGGATGGATTGACGGCGATCTTCGAGCAGGCCGGGAAGCATGTATTACTCGCCAATACTCATCAGGTTCATGCTAAAGAAATCGAATATATTAAAATATTTAACCAAAAGCGTGTCGAAGGAATCGTATTTTACGCTACGCATCTTGACGCGCCGCTTGTCAAAGCGATTCAACAATCGGCGGTACCGGTGGTGCTGGTAGGGCAGGATGGCTCGCTGCATAACATTCCGAGTGTGGTGCACGATGATACACGCGTTGGCTTTGAAGCGGGCAACCGCTTGGTGCAAGCGGGCTGCGAACAGATCGGGTTTATCGGCGTGCAGAGTGACGACATTGCGGTGGATGCCCAACGCTCACAAGGCTTGGAGCAGGCGTTGGCGTTCCACAATATACCGCTGCTGTTTCATGTGCGTGGCGACTTTTCGATTGAATCCGGCTATCGTTTGGCCAAAGAACAGATCAAAACGTATCCGCAAATGGATGGCCTGTTTTGTGCGACCGACCGTTTGGCCGTCGGCGCGATCAAAGCGCTGCAGGAAGCTGGTGTGAAGGTTGGTGAACAGGTGAAACTACTCGGAGTCGGCAATGACGAACTGGCCTATGTCAGCACACCTTCGTTATCGACCTTCAACTATGCCTTTGATAAAGCAGGAGAAAACGCAGCAAAAATGCTGCTGGAGCGCATTGCCGGGCGCGGTCAGGAGATGAGCAAAGTCGTGCTCACTTTCCAGAATGTGCCACGCGAAACCTGCTAAATCTTACGCAAATTTTTCTTTGCCCTGTCGCTGGGCTTCTGTGCCCGGCTTCACACTCAATTGGATTTGCCCTCAGTTTATTGCGGAAAAACTTGCCTAATTAGTATTTGTTTTATATTTTGAGAACGTTCCCGAATTTGATGTTAGGTAAGTTCATGTCACTACAGCGACTTATTGATCTCGCGGGCGGGGTCGATAATATTCAACGAATTTTAGCCCCGGTAGGGCGCGTGACGGTAGCGGTGCGAGATGCTGAGCGTGTTCAGCCACTGCCACAAGAAGTGAGTACCGAATCAGTACTGGATGAGTGGCAACTGTGTATGGAGCGTGGTGGTGACATCACCGATGCTGACCTCGCCGAGCTTGGTCTGACCATCGCCAGTGCGCAGCGTCAGGCCGCTTCATCGTATTTGCAGCCAACACCTTGCCCGTATCGCCCACAGTGGCACATTTCACCGCCGCAGGGGTTACTCAATGATCCAAACGGCTTTATCTATCACAAAGGTGAGTACCATCTGTTCTATCAGTGGTATCCGTTTGCCTGTGAGCATAAAGATAAATACTGGGTACACCTTAAAAGCCAGGATCTGGTGAACTGGGCGTGGCAGTCCATCGCGTTAACGCCGTCGGATTGGTTCGACAGCCACGGGGTCTTTTCTGGTCATGCTGTCAGTGATGGTGACGATTTGTGGCTGTTCTACACCGGCAACACGCGCCTTGGCCACGACCGTCAGCGCCAGACGATGCAGTGTGTAGCACGCCTGAATGAGCATAATCAGTTTGAAAAATTAGGACCGCAGATCCGCACGTTACCGCCGGGCGTCACGGAACACATTCGTGACCCGAAAGTGGTGCAGCGTCAGGGGCGGTGGCATATGTTGCTTGGCGCGCAGACTCAGGATTTGCAAGGCCGTTTAGCAGTCTACCATTCTACGGATTTGCAGCACTGGCAGTTTGATAAGCTGTATGGCGAAGAGCTGGCGCCTTACGGTTATATGTGGGAATGCCCAGACTGGTTCGAGCTCTCGGGCGAGCAGTTTATGGTGTTTGGTCCGCAAGGAATTCGTGCGGATAACCCGCATCACACCATCGTTCATCAGAATCGTATTTTTCGCATTCATCAGGACGACAACGGCGGTTTTCATTTTCTGCAAGGCTGGCAACTCGACGCGGGATTCGATTTCTATGCCCCGCAATCGATGCACACCGTCGATGGCCGCCGCGTGATGTGCGGCTGGATGGGATTGCCGGATGAGGTTGAACACCCAAGTTGCGACAATGGCTGGATTCATCAGTTTACTGTGTTGCGCGAGCTGAGTTGGTACAACGGAAAAATTATTCAGCAACCTATTGCGGAACTGACGCAATTGCGTGGTGAGACTCGCGCATTGACGCTCAATGAGCAGCCGCTGGATCTTGGCTGCAAAAGCTTCGATCTGGAAGTGACGCTGCCTTGGGGCAGTGAACTGCGTTTACTGCACGATGATGAGCACGCTGTGGTGCTGACACTCGAGCGCGAGCAAAGCGTGCTGCGTTTTGACCGAGGCCATACCCAGATTCGCGAGGGCGACACCATTCGTGAGCTGCCACTGACATCAGGTGAAGTGAAGCTACGCGTTCTGGCGGACAACTCATCGCTGGAAATCTTCATCAATGACGGTGAGCAGGTAATGACCGGGCGCGTGTTTACGCCGCCAAACGCGACTCATATTTCGCTGCGTCATGCGGTTGCCAGTGCGACGTTCGCCCCGCTCAATGCCATGCAGTGGTCATTTGCACCGCGTTAAGCATTACGTTGGTGATTTCACCGAATGCTAAAAAAGCCACCGCAAAGGTGGCTTTTGTCTTTGCAGACTAAGGTAACAATCAACGGATAAAATTCACCGTAGGCAGGCACTCAAAACCGGGTTTGGCAAACAGATAGCCTTGCATCAACGAAACGGAGGCTTGCTATCTTTAACGCAACAAAAAACCCGGCCGAAGCCGGGTTGATGGGAGGTATGGTTTAGAACCAGGTTTCCATTTGCAGGGCAAAGACGGTTTCGCCGCCACTGCCCATGGTGTTGACATCGCTGTCGAGACTGACTGCGTAGTCATCCAGCGCGCTGCTCCAGTCAACATAGCTCACCGCAAAGCGAATTTCCGGGCGGTCAAAGAAGCCCGCTGACGTTGCCAGTTTGAAGGTCGGGGCAATCGTCGCTTTGTAGAAGTTGCCTTTGGCCTTATCGACGCTGTTGTCCAGATCCATGTACTGGTAAGAACCTTCATACACCATTTCAAAATTTCGGGTCAGCTCCTGCGCGAGGCGAACGTTGACTGAGGCCCATGTATACTCATCATTGGTTTTGATGCGATCCTGACTGTATTCCGCCATGACGGCAGGGGCGATGCGCCAGTTATCCGCAAAGCGGGTCACGCCGTAGCTGAAAAGACGCAGGGCTTTGGCGTCCTCGTTCAGGTCGCCGTTTGAGCCGATGCCTTTCAGTTCAGCACCAAGGCCCTGACCGACCAACACGCCGGATTTTGAGAAACCGTCGCTCAGGCCATAGAAACTCTCGCCATGATAGGCAAACAGAGCATGCACGCCGTTTTCTGCGCGTTTGCTTGGTGAGGCGCTGTCGGTGTCGCGGCCTTGGTTATCGGACGAAGTCATGCCGCTGACCATCAGTTGGAAGTTGCCAAAACGGTTGTTCATGGTTGCAACGTAGTTTTCGATATCAGTGCTGGAGCTGTCGATTTCACCAAAGTCGCGGCCGTAGACAGAGAAGTTGGCTTTCCAGCTGTCGGTAAACTGCACATCGTAGATGCCAGCGCCGGTACCAGAGAGAAACACAATGTCAGAGTCAAAAAAGTGGATGTCAAAGTTATCGCGGTCGAAGCGTTTACCTGCCCACAAGGTCGAGTGCTCAAACGCACCGGAGAATGAGCTCAAGTTAGCCAGCTCGGCATACACCTGACGCACGTTGAGTTGGCTGTCATCTGCGGTCCAGTCATTGCTGGTCTCGACGCTGTCAGCCAACATAATGCGAAATCGTGCAGTAGAGCCGTCATCGAGCGTACGGTTGTGAACCAGATTGGCTTCAAGATAGTTGTCATCTTCCAGGCCTAGGCGACCAACAGGTGCCCCCAGCGCACCTGCCGCTGTCATGTAAGGGCCTGTGCCAGTCGCGCCGTTGAGGTCGTCATTGACCAACAGTCCAGCACGAGCATAGCCGTGAAATTCAAATAAAGACGCTGTAGCTTGCGTTTGCTGAGCTGTTTGTTCAGTTTGCGCCAGGCGTGATTCCAGATCGTTGATACGTGCTTCCAGCGTTGTGATATCGGACTCAGCTCTGGCGACAGAGGCAGGTAAGAGGGCTGCGGCAACAGCCAGCGTTAATGCTTTAGTTTTCATTAGAATGTTTCTCCACATTGGATGATAAATTTGAGGAATTGCAAACGTTCCCAATAAATCACGAAGCAGCGTGGATGTTTGAGCGAAAATTATCAGTTCATGTTTCCTCGGTGTCTGATAACTATCACTCATTACGTTAGGTAGGACTGTAACCAATAAATGGGGAACGATCCCGATCGTTAATTGAAAACTTTTATCCAATTCACGTTCTGGATGGTATTTGTGAGCTGGATGTATGTGCTAAGTTACGTATTCCTGATCATCAAAAAGGCGAGCATAAGGCTCGCCTGAATGGAAGTTTCAGAATTATTCGCTGAGAAATTTGTGTAACTCTCTTTGGGCGGGGAGTGCAGTCATTGCTCCTTTTTGCGTGGTTGCAAGAGCGCCACAGCCATGGGCTAAATGGACCGCTTTAGTGATAGAATCGCTTGATTGCCATTGCTCACTCTTCGACAACTGATACAACAAACCTCCCACAAAAGCATCACCAGCACCAGTGGTATCCACGGGTTTCACGACTTTTCCGCTGACCAACATTTGATTAGCTGAGGTGACAACCAGCGCGCCTTTGGCGCCTTGCGTAATGATAAGCAGAGGCAATGACAACTCAGACAAAACTTGCAGTCCTTGCTCAATTGACGTGGTTGTGGTCAGAAACAATAACTCTTCTTCAGAAAATTTTACGACATCGGCTGTAGCCACAGCGCGCATTATCACTTCGATTAGTTCATCAGGGTTGTCCCACACCTCTTCGCGAAGGTTGGGATCAAAACTGACATAACCTCCCGCTTGTTTAATGCGATGAATCGCTTCAAATGTGCTACTTCGGCTAGGTTCGTTGGCCAGAGCAATAGAGCAGAAATGTAGCCACTCGTTAGGTTGAAAATCAGGAATATCAGAAGGTTGTAAGAATTGATCAGCGCTGGGCTTGACCATAAAAGTAAAGCTGCGTTCGCCGCTATCATCCAGATCGACGATAACCGTTGAGGTGCGTTGATTGCTGTCCAGAATTAAGTGTCGGCAGTCGATCATCTCGCTAACGAGTGTTTGTTGCATAAACTTGCCTATGGGATCGTTCCCGACTCGACCAAAAAAAGCGCTGTTGCCGCCAAGGCGTGCTATCGCTACTGCTACATTGGCAGGCGCTCCGCCTGGGCATTTAAGGTAGTGCATTTCACCATCAGGAATCAAATCAATGACCGCATCACCAGTTACCCATATCTTGTTCATGTTTTTACTCCACAATTGTCGTTATCCAGTGTAATTCAAAAATAGTAATAAAATGAATCGATTTGAGCGAGCATTAAATTTGTCGATGAGGTGTGTCGGTTGTATAGAATTACAAGGAGCAGCAAGTATTTTAGCGAGACTATTAAGCGCATTAAGAGTATGGAATGAAAGCGATACAAACGCGGGGTTAGGGGTAGGCGAGCCGTTTCTTCAGGCATCTTTAACCGAAACGATACGCTTATTGTGTCGAAAAATAGAACTCGGTGCTTTCACCGAGTAGGTCGTTGGGGAGCGATAGTTCCAATCATACTCGCTCCCGAGTTCCTGAGTCTGTATGCCGGTGTTCTGAGTTATCTTAGCTACAGTTTGATGGCAAACGTTCCTGAGGGGGTGACTGGCAAATATTTAGCATAAAAATCAAGATACGCTTGTTCAGGGTTCAGGTCACTAAATAGCTCAGGGTACAGCGCTTTAGCATAAAACTGAATCATTGCGCTATCCATGATCGTTCTGCACGCTCCGTGGTATGCCGCATAAATACGATCATTCTGTACAGCGGAAATAGTGGCCCAACCCAGTCGCTTTTTAAAGTTGGCTAAACGTTCTTTTGCAAGTTCTTGTGCGACACCTTGACCCATTAACATCGAGTCGCTAGAACTGCCGGATTCATAACCCGTAATGACAATAACATCTGGGTTTGAGGCGATGATCTGCTCTGGATTCAGTTTTCCCCACCACTCAACATAAGGGGCAGAAATGTTGTCTCCACCAGCCATGGTGGCTATCGCTCCCCACATATTTTTACCAAATGTGTAGCCGACTTCTTGGACGCCAGCGGCGCCGTATTCGGTATAAACCTTAGGCTTTGCTACGTTTGCGGAGGCTAAACGCTCTTGAATCATTTCAACGTTATGGCGGTAATCATTCGCTATTTGGTCGGCTCTTTCTTTCTGACCGGTAATAACGCCTATAATCTGAGTGCTTTTAACATGACGCTCAAGCGTCTGCGCGTTGTAGTCGACAACCACAACAGGGATACCGGTACTTTCAATGCGGGCGATGTCTTCACCTAATCCATTGTATTGCCATTCTGCCAGCATCAATACGTCTGGCTTTAGGCCGATCACTTTTTCGACAGAGAAAGTATTGGTGTCAATACGGCCAATGTCAGCGATCTTCTGTAAAGAAGGGCGATGTTTGACGTACAGTTCCCAGTTAGCCGAACGTGCCTGCCAGATATACTTAGACATGCCCACAACATTGTCATATGCCTTTTCAGTACCTATTGCCATATAATCTTCCGGATAGAAGCCAACAATCGCTCTTTTCGCGGGAACATCCAGCGTGACTTCTCTCCCCAAGATATCTGTAACAGTGGTGACTTGCCCGAGCGCAGACGCACTAAAAATGAGGGCGGCAATGCTAATTAACTTTTTATACATGAATGAGATCCTTGGATTTATGATGAATATGGTCCATACAGCCAATGCTTAACTTAGCGACCAATCATAATTCCTAATTCAATACGTATGCAAATTATTATCATTTCTGTTAATGTGCGTGGTGCAAAAGCAGGGTGTGAACTAGGTTACTGTGGGGCTTAGTCGCAATTATTAACGAATCAATTACATAGTCAGGTAATGTCGGATGCAATCTGCAGCAGTACTACAAGCTATTGAGACACAAAGAAAACATGAGTATAGACGCATCGCGATCCTCATTATGTTCTGCCTAATTTTAATGACATCATTTGTGTTGGATATCATGAGTGGTCCATCTATGCTGGATGCTACGAGTGTCTTGCATGCGATCTTTCAGTTTGTTGGTTTACCTTTTCAAGTCGATAGTTCGACACAGATTATTGTCACTGATTTACGTCTACCGATTGCACTGATGGCAATCGTTGTTGGGGGAGCTTTGGGTGTCGGTGGCGCAGAGATGCAGACGCTTCTTAACAACAGTATGGCTAGCCCGTACACGTTGGGAATGGCGGCGGCGGCGGGGTTTGGCGCGGCAATTACATTGTATTTCGGCTCGTTGGGCATAGATAGTTACTACGCAGTTCCAATCGGAGCATTTCTCTGCTGCATGTTATCGGCTTGTTTCTTATTCGCTCTGGCCTCAATGCGTCATATCAGCTCTGGTCAGCTTATCTTAGCGGGTATAGCATTACTGTTTCTTTTCCAGTCTCTACTCTCATTAGTTCAGTTTGTATCGTCACCAGAGCTTAGTCAGCAGATCTTATTTTGGCTTTTTGGGAGTTTATCAAAAGCAACCTGGGGCAACCTGATGATTACTTCTTCGGTGGTAATATTGGGACTCTTATTTTTAATGAAAGACGCATGGAAACTGACGGCGTTACGTTTAGGAGAAGAGCGGGCGAAAAGTGTAGGGGTGAATGTTCGGCAGTTACGTCTTAAAACCCTGTTTATCGTTGCTCTGATGACGGCTACGATAACCAGCTTTGTGGGGATCATCGGTTTTGTGGGGATTGTTGCTCCAAACATTGCGAAAATTTTGGTGGGAGAAGATCAACGATTTTTCTTACCGCTCTCTTTTTTAATTGGTGCCTTTCTTCTATCTACGGCTTCTGTCCTGTCTAAATTGATTGTTCCCGGAGCTTTGTTTCCTATCGGAATTGTCACTGCAATTATCGGCGTACCGTTTTTCTTCTGGCTCATTATTACCAAGCGGAGTTAATACATGCTAACTGTAGAAAAGATAAATATTCAGCTTGGTTTACTTACTTTAGCTCGCGATATGAGTTTTGACTTAAAACCGGGGCAGATAACCGCGATTCTTGGGCCAAACGGTACGGGAAAAAGTACTCTGTTAAAAACCTTATTTGGTGATGTTAATCTTATCAGTGGTGATATAGCTTATAACGGTAACTTGCTGTCCAATAAGTCGTTGGCACAATGGCGAAGCCAATTTGGTTACATGCCTCAGGATATTAACTTAGACGTCAATTTGACTGTCATTGAAGTCGTTTTGTTAGGTCGATTGGATGCTCTGAGTCTGCGTGTCGATGATAAAACGCTCAATCAAGCACTACAGATTCTCGATAACATAGGGATTTCTCAATTGGCTAACCACAGCGTCAATACCCTCAGCGGCGGTCAGTGCCAGATGGTTTTGTTCGCGCAAGCCTTGATGCGAGATCCGGCGATTATGATGTTAGATGAACCTGTCAGTGCGCTCGATTTGCATCATCAGCATATATTGCTGGAACATCTGGTTCGTCAAACTGGTGAAAAGCAATGCATCAGTCTGATGGTGTTACACGACCTCAACCTGGCCGCGCAGTATGCGGATAATCTGCTAGTGCTAAAGCAAGGGGAGTTAATTGCTAGTGGACACCCTAGGCAGATTCTGACGTCAACGTTGGTCGAGGAAGTATACAACGTGGAAGCACAGGTGTTCACCGATGAAAGTGGCGTGCCTTTTGTCCGTACTCAACGCTCAAAAAAGGCCGCTTAAATGAGGCTGCGCCATTTCATTAATGATTGGCGGTTACTATCAGCTGCTGGTCGTGTTCTGGTATTTAACAGTTTTAGTTTTAATCTCGGCTTTTACATGTTGTTGCCCTATCTGGCTGAACATCTTCAGAATCTGGGGTTTGATGGCTGGTACATTGGTTTAATTATTGGCCTGCGTGTACTCAGTCAGCAAGGTTTGTTCTTGGTTGGTGGCACGTTGGGCGATAGGTTCGGCTACAAACGGATGATACTTTGGGGCTGCGCTGTGCGTATCGTGGGATTCTTTCTTCTGGGTGTCGGTTCTCACGTTTTCGTTATCATATTGGGCGCTTTCTGTACAGGCTTTGCGGGGGCCCTGTTTACGCCGAGCAGTCAGGCATATTTGTCCTCTGAGTACCCTGATGCCAGTGAGCGTCATAGAGTCTTTGCGTTGCAGAATCTGGCAAAGGAAGCGGGTATGTTAATTGGGCCTCTGATTGGTCTTGCTTTATTTTTTGCGAGTTTTATGTGGGTTGGATTATCCGCCGCTAGCGTGTTTAGCCTTTTGTTTTTGCTTCAGTGGTATTACCTGCCTAGAGATGTTTTGGCTCCTAATCGTACAGACAAGGATAGCTTTTTACGTGATTGGTGGTTGATGCTGAAGAACAAACCATTTCTCAATTTTGTGATGGCCGCGGGCGTATATCAGATTCTGTTTCATCAGCTTTATCTTGCCATTCCCCATCAGGTTAAAACTCAAACGGGCAGTCCTTCCATTATCACTTGGGTATTTATGATATCGTCCTTGATGGGAGTGCTAATGCAATTACCAGTGAGTTACTGGGTAGATAAAACTCTTGGTGTCGCTAAAGGTATGGGAATCGGTATGGCTCTGATGGGAAGTGCCTTTCTAGTTTTGAACATGCGTTTTGAGCCTTGGTTGCCACTACCGTTTGTGTTGTGTGCAATCCTGCTGAGTGGCGGCTCTATGATGGTTTATCCGCTGATCGGTGCCTATGTCCCAAATTTTGCGGAGCCTGAGAAACTGGCGAGCTATTATGGTCTTAATTCTTGTATCGGAGGATTTTTTGCGTTTATCGGAAACTGGTGTGCAGGTTGGCTGCTGGACTTACCCGGCTTTGACGCTGGCTGGTTGTGGTTTACATTCGCCTTACTTGGAGCCGTTTCTGGGTTTAGCTTGTTTGTTCAGGTTAGGAAATGGCAGACGTTAAGTGCTAAGTGTAGTTATATGTAGATGCGTACACATATTTTGATCATGCTCTCTAACAATCATCCTAGTGCCCCCAGTTTTGCTATTTGAATCTGGGGGGATGTGATAGGTATTAAGACTTAAAACCTGCAGCCGTCATCAACGCCTAATTTTACTTCGGATCTGACGCGCGATCTTTTATGCATGAGATCTCGAGGTGACGGATTTGTCCCTGATCGTTAATATAGAACATTGGCAATATTTTATTGTTATGAACATTGAAATACAAAGTTGAAAACGGAGGCAGGTAACCACCTGAGTCTTCAGTACCTAATCGAAGATAGTTGACGTAAAACGGAGTGGTGTTACTTACTCTCGTCTTTCCTTTACTTTGAGTGCAGGTAATTTTAGGTACAGGGCCTTTCGCAAGAGCTTCCATATGTGCCGGTCGAAGAAACAGCTTTATTTTTGTGGTCATGCTGACAATGACTTTATTGTCGTCGAGATTGGCTGTTGGTGGTGCTTCATGTAGATTCAACCAGAATAGTTGTTCTTTGTCCCCGTTTAATGTATCGCCAGTATAATATATAGCCATATTTTTTTTCTCTCCAGGGGCAAGTTTGGCAACCGGAGGAACTACTAGAAACGGTGATTTTGCGTCCTTCGGTAAGGCTTCACTTGCCTCATCCGTGACCCAAAATTGTGTAATGACCGGATAGTCATTGGTATTTACCACATAAGCTGAATGATCCGGGTGGTTGTCGTAAATAATGACTCGACTTTTATCTAGCATCAACCCGGCGAAAGCCGGGACTGAAATAAGATAAATGAATATCAGTATGCAGCATTGCTTACTGGACTTTAATAATAATTCTCGCATGCGCTTTTACTTTTCCTGCTGTTACACTGCCGGACCCGGGCAGCTTCTCTAGACTGGCGATAAACTGTTGGAAGTAATTGGTGTGATCCGCGTAGTCGCTTCCGGCTGAGACGGCATTTTCCAGTACGGGAAACCATCCGGCATTACGGCCGCTCGTTGAGCCATTTAGATATCCGGTAGAACGAACAAATGGAATATTAATGCCGTTGACATCCCAAATACGTATACCCACGTTTTTAGCTAAAGCACCATCAGTTTCATAGCCATCAGAAAGTAAATAGGTCACACCGTTGTTACTGATTAAACCGTTATTTGACGCTGCTGTATCAGCTTCAGCACTGACCATAAAACCCATGGCGGTTTGTCCGGAACTGATGCCTGAATTAACCGCGTCTTCACACTCCAGTTCAATATGGATTGGAGCTTGTGCCTTTCCTCCATTTTCAAGTGTTTGAACTGATAGAGTCGGGAAGAGGACGACTGGAGTATGATTACGCACCACACAGGTTGGGAAGTAAGACATCGTCAGACCAGTACGCAACCCAAACGATACCCCATTATCTGCCCAGAAATCATAGTTGGTCGCGCTGTCTTGGCCCTCAACATCCAATACAGCTGCACTTAAACCGGGACCGCCCAGCTGTACATAAAAGTTGGGTTGGACACAGGTGTAAGTCGTTACGGTATTGCTGCCAAATGGCGGGTTAGATGCGCAATAGTTCGATCTAGAACCAATGGGAGCATATTGAGTCGATACCCGGGCAAGATCAACCTGATACTGGCTGAGGTGTTTGGCTTTAACGTATATTTTTGTGCTATCAGCACTAACATCATATTGTTCTAAAGGTGCTTTTTGCCAGTAGCGAGTCACAACTTTACCTGAGCTCAAGTGAGTCGCTTTCAGAGCAATATACGGAAACCAAGTTGCGTAGTAGCCCGGCATTCCGTCATTGACTGATGTGCCGCTACCGTTACCGATTTCCCAATAGCCTCCAACCCGATCATCTCCGTTAGTTGCGAAGAGTTCGTAGATTTGATCTTTGTCGGCATAATCGCACTCCATCATCACCGTCTCTGCACTCAAGTTACTGGCAGTGACAGCAGAAACGGTGGTGGATGCCAAAACAGTGCCTACAGGTTGAAGGTATTTGCTGCCCATGTTGACTCGGCCAACTTGTATAATTGAACCCTGCGTATCCAAAGTCGCTTGTGTCTTTATTCTGCAAGTTGCTTTAGCTTGAGTCCCAACTCCCGCCATCAACAGAAACAGAATTGCGATGGTAAATCTTTTCATTACATTTCCTTACATGGCGATTTGAGTTTGAATATTCTTGCTTGTTTTGTGTCATCCAATTTCGAAGAAAGATCATAGTGGATCACACATTTTTTATTGTCCCAAGACACATGGACGTTCCCCATATCTTGATCCACCCGAGCATAAACGTATCCATTCTGGCCAGACACACCTATTTCCTCACCTTTCTCTCCAGTCACAACGGCACCTATCGGAATTGAAGTCTGCTTTTCATTGATAGATGTCTCGATCAATAGCGGATACCCTTTTCGGGTATCAAAATCAACTTCCAGCACAGCACCTGCCATGGGGATGACTTTGTGACCTGAAGAAAGAATTTCGACATATGGGCTGTACTCGCCGCCCAGCATGATGTCATTCTCCCTGTAGGGAATGAGGTTGGGGGCCAGCCCATAGCCGTTAGATGAAATCCTCTGTCCGAGCCTGTTCATGATCTGCGCACCTTCAGCTCCTGGCGCTCTGATGATAGCAAAGGTATCTCCGACCGATTGAGCCAGGTTTATGCCTCCATGATGTATGACCACAGAGCCACTGGCATTTGCACCGAATTGTGAGTCGTTTGCTCCTTTCGCAAAGTTACCGCCAAAAGTTCCAACTGAGGTCCTTTTATTTAGAGATAGGTTAAAACGATTGGTATCTTGGCCAACCTCCGGGAGTTGTCTGCTTGCATTAACACTGTAACTCCAGGTTCTGTCTTCCCCAAGTGTGCCGGACACACCGACATCTGCACTATCGCCAGAGTCGTCAGAATGCGTATACCCCGAGTTCAGCATATGGTTTGAGCTGCCTATGGGAACTGAAAGGTTGACGCTCCAAAGGTTTTCACTCCTATGGCTGTCGTCAAAGGAGCTGGTAGCAACGTAGTTACGAGCGTAATTGACGCCTAGGTTAACAGTCCCTAGGTTGACGGAGTATCCGAGACCATATTGTTCATCATCTTGGCGGTTCCCTCGGTATGTTCGCTTACTACCATTCGCATTGAGGATACCGAAATTACCCAAGCTTTGATTGATACTAAGGTTCATTTGCTCTCTCTGCATATAAGTGCCAGACGTATAGTCAGTACTCTGCTGGTTGTAGTCACTTAATACATCGGCCAATTCCCGATAACCTGTTGTTGAATAACGATATCCGGCCAATGTTACCGTTGTGCCTGTGTCAAATGAACGGCTATAGTTGACGCCAAATCGCCAGCCGTCGGAAGAGGACTGTTCATTACGGCTTTCTGTCACTGAGTAAATAGCATCGCTCCCGAAGGCCCCGATAGAGGTGTTCAGCACACCGCCTAGTCCGAGCGCATAGTACCCGTCTGAAACTCGCAAATCACCGTTTGCGGTAATCAAATTAGTCAGGCCAGTTTCGTAACTGGCGTCGAAAAACCAACTATCGTCGGTAAATTGATTTGTTTTACCGAGTGCGGCTGAAAATTCTTTCTGTCCTTCTCGTTTGGAACCTGGTGTGGCGGAGTAAGGGACTGTGAAGCTGGAAATCTGACCGTCCGCTTCAGTGACTTCAACAAGCAGGTCTCCACGATAAGCGGTAGAGTACAAGTCATTAATTTCAAAAGGCCCAGGCGCTACAGAAGTCTGGTATATCTGACGATTGTTTTGTTTAACCGTAACTTTTGCTGACGTTTTAGCAATGCCTCTGATAACGGGAGCATATCCCCTTTGGGATTCTGGGCGCATTCTGTTATCTGTCTGGATTTGTACACCATTGAACCCGAAGTTGCTTAACTTGGTACTCTGGCTGTTCAGTTCACCTATCGAAAAATCTGACAGTATTTGAGGAATCGCTCGGCTGACGTAAGTGCGAGTTGATTCAAACTGGCTTGAGCTGACATCCTCGGATTCGCTGCGAAGATAGAACGATTGGTTTCTTAAACGCCATTGGCCAAGGTTAATTCCTGATGACAGATTAATGAATGCAGAATCAGTGTCCGACATTGAGTCAAAATCAGTGTGATAATAGTTGGCATTGTAATTAATAAATAGCGCCGAAACGCCAGAGTCCCAATTTTCTGAAGAAATATAACCTCGTGGGTTAGCTTTTAAAAATGCTTGAGGGACTATAAGCGAAAGCTTGAGTGAAGCAGGATCAATAATTACC
>NZ_WXWP01000027.1:0-16847 GCF_009904765.1 Vibrio sp. V39_P1S14PM300 | reverse complement strand
CCAATATGCTTCTCGATTACATCGCGCTGGGCCTGTTGATATTTGTCGCTCTGGTGATTTTTTACGGCATCATTGTTATTCACGATATTCCGTATGAAATAGCCAAAGAGCGCGAACATCCGCACCAAGATGCCATTCACTATGCTGGCTGGGTCAGCTTATTCACACTGCATGCCCTGTGGCCATTTCTCTGGATCTGGGCCACGCTGTGGCGCAAAGAGCGTGGCTGGGGATTTCAAAAACTGGAAGCGGAGCAGCACGATCTGCATCACCGGGTCGAATCGTTGATTGATCAGGTCAGCCAATTACAACAAGAAGTCGCCACGCTGAAAGCTCAGCAATCGGCCGACGCGCCTAAGTCCTCTCAGGCTGACGATCACCAAGGAGCGCAGTAATGGATTTACTTTTAGTTCTGACCTACACCGCGCTGTGTATTGCCATTTTTAAAATCTTTAAAATCCCTCTCAATAAATGGACAGTACCCACCGCCGTACTCGGCGGCATTGCCTTGATCGGCACGTTAATTCTATTGATGAACTACAACCACCCATTCAGTCAGTTCGGCAACCAGGTGTACACCACCACACCGATAGTCTCCGGCGTCCGCGGGCGGGTGATCGAAGTGCCAGTGCAACCGAATGTACCGTTAGAACAGGGCGATGTGCTGTTTAAAATCGATCCAACACCTTTCCAGGCCGAGGTCGATAAACTCAAGGCTCAGGTGAAAGAAGCCAGCCAGGGTGCACTGAGCCTGCAATCTGACTTACTGGCCGCGGTCGCGGAAGAAGAACAAGCCATCGCTGAACGTGATAAAGCAGAACGTGAATTCATCCGTTATAGACGCGGTTATGCAAGAGGCGCGTTTACCGCGCAGGATCTCGACACTCGTCAGCAAGCCTACAAAGCCTCTGAAGCCAGCGTGAAGGCCGCCGCTCAGCGAGTGAAGCAAGCTCAGCTTGCTCTGGACTCCGAAATCGGAGGGGAAAACACCGCAGTCGCCAGTCTGCTCGCCCAACTGAGAAAAGCCGAGTTTAACCTGGAGCAAACCATCGTCCGGGCCCCTACGGGCGGTTTCGCGACTCAGGTCGCTCTGCGCCCCGGGTTAATGGCCGTCCCGCTGCCCCTTGCTCCGGCGATGACCTACGTCAACACAGAAGATCGCTATTACGCCGCCGCATTCCGGCAAAATTCTTTGCAACGAATCGAGCCCGGATTCAAAGCCGAGTTTTTGTTCCGTGCCATTCCTGGTCGGGTATTTCGGGGCGAAGTGATTGAAGTCATCCCGGCGATTGGTGAAGGCCAGATCCAGGCCCGTGGAGTATTGCTCGGCACTGAGGCGCTGCGCACCAACGGTCGTGTGATGGTCAAACTGAAAATGACGGATGACATCTCCGAATTCAATCTGCCGCTGGGAACCGCCTTCGAAGTAGCGGTGTATTCAGACCATTTTGAGCACGTGGCGATCATGCGTAAGGTGTTGATTCGAATGAAAAGCTGGCAGAACTATCTTTACTTAGACCACTGATACCCGCTCCCAAAACCACAAAGCAGCGCTAAGCGCTGCTTTGTTTGTTCAGGCCAAACGCTAGCTCCAGCGCAACACCCGCACTTCATTCCCTTCCTGTGGCTTACCGGGAATATTGAGCGATAACACCAGTGACACCAAAGCCATGCCCGCGCCAATATAGAACACAGCCGCCGGAGACACCAACCAGATCAAGCCAAAGGTTACCGGAATGACAACCGCCGCAATGTGGTTAATGGTGAACGATACGCCCGCGGTCGAGGCCATATCCGCCGGATCCGCAATTTTCTGGAAATAGGTTTTTATCGCCAGTGCCAACGCGAAGAACAGGTGATCGACCACGTACAATGCTGCCGCCCATTCCGCAGTGGTGACCATGGCATACCCCACAAACACCAGGATCAAACCTGTGTATTCAAACATCAGCGCTTTGCGCTCACCCACGACACCGATAAAACGGCCGATTCGCTTGGCAAACAAAAAGTTAAACAGGTAGTTAATCAAAAACAATAACGTGATGTCGGCCGCTGAGTAGCCGAACTTTTCCACCATCAGGAAACCGGCAAAAACGGTGAAGATTTGTCGTCTTGCTCCGCTCATGAAGGTCAGGGCGTAATACAACCAGTAACGCTTGCGCAGCACCAGTTTCTTGTTCTGCGGCGTTTCGGAGCGAAATTCCGGAAACGCCAGCGCTATCCAGAGAACCAGCGCCAGTCCAACACCTCCGGAAATCATATACACCCAGGCAAAATCAAGCTGAACGACCTCCAGCATGATCCACAGTGCTCCGTAAGTCAGCAACGATGCAAGAGCACCAACCGAGATGAGTTTCCCCAACATCTCGGGCGCCTCATCTTTGTTCAACCACTGCAACGACAGCGACTGTTTAAGCGTTTCGAAGTAGTGGAACCCTGTCGACATTAACAAGGTCGTCATCAACAAACCAAACAGAGACGGAAACAACCCCGTGATGGCGGTGCCTATGGTCAACATCGCCAGTGCAAGCAGCATGAAACGCTGCTCTCGAATAAACAACAATACAAAGACAGCGGTGAAAGCAAGAAAGCCAGGAATTTCACGGACACTCTGCAATAAACCGATATCCGCGCCATCAAAATGCGCCTTTTCAACCACAAAGTTATTCAGTAGCGCCATCCAGCTAGAAAACGCGATCGGGACAATAATCGAGATAATTAACAAAAAGTTCTGGGGAGTTTTCCAACTGGCGGGAGCCTGATTCATAATAGTGTCTCTACACAACGTAAAATGCGATCTTAAAGCGGAATTTAACCAAACCGCAATCATTTGCGTAAAAAATCTTAACATCACAATCCGGAACCCTGAATGTCAGAGCCTGTCACCACACTCACTTTTGCCACCATGAATTTGTTCAACTATGTTGAACCGCCGAATGCGTTCTATGACTTTGGCAATATCTACACGCAGGTTCAGTGGCAGAAAAAGTGTGACTGGCTGGAGAGACAACTCAAGCAGGTTAATGCAGATGTCGTCGGCTTTCAGGAGGTGTTCAGCCCCAAAGCCCTGCAAGCTCAATTGCGTCGCCTTGGTTATGCTTATTTTGCCACCGTTGACGGGCCACATATCGCCGACGACTACATTTACACGCACCCCGTCGTAGCAATCGCCTCTCGCTACCCAATTGAATCCGCAACCCGCATCCAACGTGTCCTGTCTCCCGACCGTTTTACGTTCAGCAGAGAGCCCTTGCACGCGGTCATTACGTTACCAGTGATTGGCCATACCGATGTGTATATCGTGCATTTTAAATCTCAACGGCCCATGGAAGGCGAGCTTTTATCGGACACGACATCTGAATGTGTGTGGCGGCAAGAGCTGGCTGGCCGCTGGCAGTCAAGTATCCAAAGAGGCTGGGAAGCGCACTGCCTGCATCAGTCTCTCGTCACTACAAAGCAACAATCGCAACGCCCGTGTCTGGTGATGGGGGATTTCAACGCCGATTACCACAGCGGCGAGTTTGCCGCTTTACGCTCGAACGGCCCGTACCGACAAGACCCACAACCTTACGCCCGCTACCATCTGCATGACGCTTGGCATTTGTTCAGCGATCAAGAGGTTACACGCCCTTTCACTCATTACGCTGGCCCTCAGGGCAGCGTACTCGATTACATCTTAGTCTCCGATGAATTTCGCTCCTCTTCGTCATTTTGTCTCGCCGATATCTTGCGCTATCAGGTAATAGACAAACATCTGGTTAACCCTGATTACGCGATCGATGGGGACAGCAGTGATCACGCTCTGGTTGCCCTGAGTGTGACGTGCCGCGCTGGATAAGAATCTGTTTGCATTTCATCTGGTTAACGTTACATTGGTGGTCAATAATAAAAGGAGCCTCTTATGGAAATACTCGTTCGTCCAACTCAGGTGAGTGACGCTGCTGCCCTATGCGAAATCTATTCACAGCCCAGCGCTCAGGCAGAAACCCTGCAACTGCCAAGCCCTTCGCTCGCGATGTGGACGAAACGACTCGAATCCATTCCTGAAGGCGTGTATTCCTTTGTTGCCGAGGTAGACGGTCAAGTCGTCGGAAATATCGGCTTTGAGCACAATCAACGACCACGACGTGCGCATTGCGCCAGCTTTGGCATTGGGGTGCATGATGAATTCCACGGGCTTGGCGTCGGCTCTAAACTGATCGAAACCGTGTTGGATCTGGCGGACAACTGGCTACAGGTCAAACGCGTCGAAATTGAAGTCAACAGCGATAATGAGAAAGCGATCGCCTGCTACAAAAAATTTGGTTTCGAAATTGAAGGGGAAGCCAAGGGCTCGGCGTTTCGACACGGCAGGTACATCAATACCTACTACATGGCGCGTTGCCGCTTTTGATTAAACGGCGCAAAGAGGCTTACCCACGGTGAGCCTCTACCACGTCTAATGCCCGTTCGGTCAACGCTTCAGTGTACGGGTTAATTTTCCAGTGCCCCGGACTCCACCCCTTAATAAAACGCTGAAAATCGGCCCATGCCAACGCAAACAGTGGCCGCCAGGCACGTTCAACCTGATGTGCAGACAGTTCTGGACGACAATGTTGCAATGCCTGTGTGAGATAACGGAAATAACGGTCGAGCAAGGCACTTTCGAGTTCGGCACACTGCGCAGGTTCCACCGCACTGCTGATAAACAACGCCACGTCTTTCATCGCACAACCACGGCCAACGTACTGAAAGTCAACCGCCGCCGCGCCTCTGTCGTCGGCCCGGAAGCAAAAGTTAGCCAGTTTGGCGTCGCCGTGAACCAGTGTCTGATACGGCGCTTCGCTCAAGAGGCGATCCAGTTTTGCGGCTGCGCGCTTTAACCTACTGTCATCCAACGCAGCCAACTCATCTGGACGCGTCGCCAGATGCCAGTATGTGCCATTGTCCCACAATCCGTCCGCCGGAGACCCGATGTGACTGGCATGAAACCACGCCAGCCAACGCAACACAGACTGAATTTGCGTCGGCGTTGCCTGTTGACTGACCTTGGTATACCCCAGAGTACGCAGATCCTCTATGACCAGCAACATCTCCTGATCCTGCCATTCAATCTGCAGCGGACGCGGCACCGGCGTGTTTGACAGACATTGGCCGGCATAGTCCTGATACCAGCGACACTCAACCTGATAGGAAGACAGCTTGCGTTGGTGGGCTCGATCAGTGTTCCAGCCTCGCGGATGGCATGTGGGTTTAGGCAAACGGATGTGTTTTACGATCACACTGGGCCCGTGCGCACCTCTGACCGATAGCCGCACCAGTTCGCCGTATCCGCCCCACAGAGTCTGCAGCACGTCGCACCGGGAAACCTGTTCGATACCCAGTGGTGCGAGTAAACTGGCATATTCGTCGAGTGTCACGGTTTCGCCACCAAGTGCGCCCATTGAGGATGGCGGTTGAGATAGTGCTCAACGTAACTGCAAACCGGACGTACGGTCAGGCCCATTTGTTCAATCTCAGGCAATACCGTTTCCATCATGACTTTACCGTATCCTTTCCCTTGCAGCTCATCCGGCACCCGGGTCGAAGTGATCGCCATGACATTCCCTTCCAACTGGTATCGAACCAGCGCCTCAAACCCCAGTTCCAGACGGACCCGAAATTCGCCGCGCTCGGCATCATGAATTATTTCATTCATCGTATTCACCCTTCAATTTTTTGACAGAACGCTCAATTATTGACGGCTGACAAATTGAATATTCGCCGCGTCGGCAATAAAATCGTTAAACCAGCCTAACTATAACAAAAATGGCTGACGCAACGGAGGCTAGATGAACACACAGGCAGTGGCAAAAAACGAGATACAACGGGGAAACAAAACCGTTTCCACACTCAACAGCACAGACGCGCTGGCGATGTTGGAACATGGCAGTGAAATGACCATAGGCATCACCACACCTGTTGGCACAACCTTTCGCTGCAAAACCGCGTTTATCGGCACCCATTCCAGCAATCTGATCCTGATTGAGATCCCCAAGATCTCCGACGACGACATCAACTTTTTCTTTCAGGAAGGCTTCTGGCTGACCGTCCGGGCGATCTCTCCACGCGGGGAAGGGGCTCTGGTGCATTTTCGTAGCCAACTGACCCATTTCGTGCGTGAACCCGTCAGCATGGTGGCCATTTCCGTTCCCGGTACCATGCAAGTGACGCAACTGCGCAAAGAGCCACGCTACGAAGTAAACCTGCCGGGTAAAGTGATATTGGGAGATTATCGTTCGGAGTGTGAAATCCGCGATTTGTCAAAAAGCGGCTGCCGTTTTATCACCGCACCGTTAGGGCGTACTTTCCTGGTGGGGGATGAAATCGCGATTGAGTTGAACGCCAACAACAAAGAGCAAAACGTTTTTTCACCGCTGTACGGCAAAGTCTGCAATCTGCAACGCTCAAAGCACTACTCTCGCTATGGGTTGCAATTTGACGAGCAAGGCATGACCAATGCGCGCAACCTGCTCGCTCAGCTCAAGTTTGACGGCACGAAACTGACGCTTCGATCCAGTTAGTTCCACAAAAAAGGCTCTGCAGTGCAGAACCTTTTTTGTGTCAGATTACGTTAACCAATAAACGAGATGTAACCCTGCAAAATGATCAGGTTGACGATATCGATAAAGAACGCGCCCACAATCGGTACCACCATAAAGGCCTGAGGCGACGGGCCATATTTATTCACCAGCGACCCCATGTTCATTACCGCAGTGGGTGTAGCGCCCAAACCGAAGCCACAATGTCCTCCCGACATCACCGCCGCGTCATAGTTGCTGCCCATCACTTTAAACGTGACAAAATAGGCAAACAGGCCCAGCACCACCGACTGCACCGCGAGAATGAGCAGAAACGGCACCGCCAAATCAAAAATATTCCACAGCTTGAGGCTCATCAGCGCCATCGCCAAAAACAGCGACAACGACACAGTGCCAAGAATATCGACCGTTTCTGCATCTATGGTGCGAACTTTGGACACTTCCAGAACGTTAGTGATGAACACCCCGATAAACAGAGCGTATACAAAGTCTGGAATCATCAACCATTTGATGTCGAAGCTGCTGACCCATTGCTCCAGATACTTCGCCCCCGTCACACAAAGCAGCAAAATAAACAGCACTTCGATGACTTTCTTCGCCGTAACTTTGTCTTCTTCGTATTCGTTGTACGTGACGACCTCAGGAAAGCGCTCATGGGTACGGACACCGCGTCCATACTCAGACTCAAATTCATGTTTTTCAATCAGTTTCTGCGCCACCGGACTACCGATGATGCCACCGATAATCAAACCAAACGTGGCCGACGCCATCGCAATTTCCAACGTGTTGGACAAACCATAGTTTTCGGCAAACGTTTGTGACCAGGCTGCGCCGGTGCCATGACCGCCCGATAAGGTGATAGACCCAGCAATCAATCCCATCAACGGGTCCAAACCCAATGCCGTTGCCAAAGAGACACCGACACCATTCTGAATGATGATGTAGAACGACGCGACCCCCAGGAAAATGAAGACTTTCGCCCCACCTTTCATCAACTGGGTATAGTTAGCCGCTAGGCCGACCGTACTGAAGAACATCAACATAAAAGTGTTCTGCAACGGCAGAGAGAATTCCAGATCGACACCCTGAAAATGTAGGGCAGTGATCAACACTGCAACGATCAATCCGCCGACAATCGGTTCGGGAATGTTAAATTTCTTTAAAACGGGAATTTTGGTGTTTATGAAATGACCCAGAAACAGCACGCTGATAGCGATTAAGAAAGATTCCAGTGGTCCCACCGACAATACGTGATTCATATAACCTCTTTATTGTTCTCACTCATCTTCCCTAACGAGCCAGAGCAAAGTCAGTTGGTGCCTGACACCAAATTGACAGCTCTTGTTATTTCAATGATTGCCTATCGAATAATAACCTCTAAAAATAGCTCTATATCAAGAGCTTACAACAGACAAGTTCCACTCTAAACCAATGTCAGAGCAAAGTGAAAGCGGACATTATTAAAGAAACCCGAGCGATTTGTCGAGTTTTACGCGAGATTTCAATCGAAGAGGAAGTGTAAACCGGGACAGTATCCCATTACTGAGAAAGAAAAAAAGCCAACCGCAATAACCGCGATTGGCTCAAATAAAGTGTGAACAAAATCATTCACTAACAACGTCAGTTGGCTAGGTAACCCCGGTCGCAACCGGGATTACGTTAAGTAATGCAGGTTGCATGCCATGTTTAAAACAGCCCAAATATGCAACGTTGTACTCATTATTTACCAGATTGGGTAGCGCTTTGTTGCAATTTGCAAATGCATTATGCATGTGAATGCAATATGGAACAGCAATAAGCCGGATCGATCGGACGCTATGGTATTTAGTTACGTCCCGCTCCTCTTCCATTTCAGCACCACAGAGTTAACCTGATTGAGACGGTGGGCGCTGGACAGAGTTGAGGGGTTTGAGGTTATACTCGGCACAATTCACTGAACCGAAGAGAAAGAATGAATTACATTACTACGTTCCTCAAAGGGCTTGCGATGGGCGCAGCCGATGTCGTTCCGGGCGTGTCCGGTGGTACGATCGCTTTTATTACCGGCATCTACGATACCTTGTTAGAGAGTATCCGGCGCGTTAACCCGAGCTTAATCGGGCTGTGGCGCCGCGAAGGATTTAAAGCTGCGTTTAATCATATTAACGGGCTGTTTCTGATTGCACTGTTTGGCGGTATCCTGACCAGCATTGCAACGCTGGCAAAGCTTATTTCCTGGCTACTGGTCACTCATCCGATTCCAATCTGGTCCTTTTTCTTCGGCCTGATTCTGGTATCGGTGTACCACATGCTGCGTCAGATAGAGCATAAACGTCCGTTGCTGTTGCTATTTGCCTTGGCCGGGGTCGCATTTGCCTACTCGATTACCGTGCTCAATCCGCTCGAAATCGAGCCAACCAGCCTCAACGTGTTGATGGCAGGAGCGATCGCCATCTGTGCAATGATCCTTCCGGGTATTTCCGGTAGTTTCATCTTGCTGTTGATAGGCATGTACGCGCCCGTTTTAGGTGCAGTCAAAGCGGTTCAGATTGATATACTGGCGCTATTTCTGGGGGGCTGTGTGATTGGCCTGCTCACTTTTTCTCATCTGTTGTCCTGGCTGCTAAAGCGCTTTCGTGACTTCACTCTGACGTTCCTGACTGGTTTGATGCTGGGCACGTTGCCAAAAATCTGGCCGTGGAAAGAAACCATCAGTTGGCGCATCAACTCCAAAGGGGAACAAGTCCCCTTACTTCAACACAACCTCACACCGTTTGAATTTGAACACATCACCTCTCAGCCGGCACAACTGGGGATCGCCATTGTTTTGATGCTGTGCGCTTTTGCTCTGGTACTGGGGCTGGAGAAATTCGCCGAAAACCGTGATGTCTAAGCACGCGGCATAGAACACGGGGCCTTCGGGCCCCACGTTTGATTATTGACATATTTTATCTCTTTCACTCAACGACTTCCCCTCGCCTGTGCTAACATCTTCATTTTCAAGTAATCGGACCCTCGTCATGCACACGGTGATTAAACTGGCTGGAATTGCTCTGGCACTGGCTGTCGGCTTTTTCGCCTCAGACATTGCCCGCTGGTTTGACACGGGAGACAGTCGTCTCTCTCTCGACCAATATTGCGTGTTGTCTTCTCAGCCCTGCTCTCAATCCAATGTCACCATGACACTCAACCAGAATACGGCTCAGCCGCTGGTGCCGGTGCAGATCTCGGTGCAGTGGCCACAAGCCCAGTCTGAAACACTGCGCTTAGATTTGGAAGGGTTGGAAATGGAAATGGGGCGAGCACGCTTCGTGCTGAAAGCAGTTGGCAACCAGCGTTATGAAGGCGAAGTACTTCTGCCAGTCTGCACTCAAAATGAAATGACCTGGCTGGGCGAGTTGTCCGACGGTCATCAAACCGTTTACCCTGCAATAAGGATGAAAAGATGAGTAGAAACTGGTCTCTGATTTTGGTCGCGGCTTTTGCCTTAGGATATGGTGTCAAAACCTACCTCGATTCTCAGCCCGATAGCCCAGTTGCCACAGAGCAACAACCAGCCTCACCACAGGAAACCGTGCTGTTCGGCCAGAACGACCAACCGGTGCATCTTTTTGATACCCGCGATGAGCGTATCCGCATCGTGTATTTTGGTTTTACCCGCTGTCCAGATGTCTGTCCGACGTCACTGGCCATGCTGGCCGGTGCCCTCAACCAGATCGACCCGGACACGCTGGCAAAACTACGCCCAGTATTCGTTTCACTGGATCCAGAACGCGATAAAGCGGATGACTCGTATCAATACGCTCAATACTTCCACAAGGCAATCGAAGGCCTGTCGGCGCCACTGGCAGTGACCAAACCACTGGCGCACAGCTATGGCGTCATTTTCCGTAAAACGGAACTGAAAGATTCGGAACTGAAGTACACGCTGGATCACAGCTCTTACTTCTACTTCCTCAAACCAGACGGCACACTGATTACAAAAGTGCCGCACACTCAGACACCGGCACCGATTGTGGCAGCTATCGAGTCGGTAACCAGCTCAGTACAAGGAAAATAATATGAAGCTTAAAGCTCTGCTATTGGCCTCTTTGGCTCTCAGCCCGTTGGCCTACGCAAACTCTGACATCATGGCTCACGATGCCTATGCGCGCGCGACGCCACCAAACGCCCCAACCAGTGCCATCTTCGCCCAGTTCATGAACCAAGGCGATGAGGACCGCTACATTGTTTCCGTTTCGACACCAGCGGCAGGCAAAGTAGAACTGCACGACGTGATCCACGACGGCGATGTGATGCAAATGCGTCAGATAGAAAAAATCAAACTGCCAGCCCACGGCATGGCCGAACTCAAGCCTGGCAGTTTACATATCATGTTGTTTGATCTTAAGCAGCCACTGGCAGAAGGTGAGAACATTGATGTTGAAGTTACCTTCGCCAACGGTGAAAAGCTAAGCTTCCAGGCGCCAGTGAAAAAAGTCATGAGCGGCATGAAAAAAATGCAGCACAGCCATCAATAATTGGCGAAAAAACAGCAAAACAGGTGAGACTCTTCCCGCCTGTTTTGTTATCATCGCGCCGTTAACTGATTAAACATAAGGAGAATCTGATGATTGTATTACGTATCCACCCGGCAAGTCAGGCGAAGTAAAGCGAACACTCACTTTCACTCTATTCCTTTCTTCCCCTCCTAAATTTGCCCGGTGTCCTTAGACCGGGGTCTGTTTTTTGTTCATTCGACCCTAATATCTCTGCATATCAATGGCACAGAGACGTTACTCTGTGGCTAGGGAAAAGCAATGAAACATCATTTATCATTACGCCAACTGGGTTGGCAACCTGTCTTTCAACAACAACTATTACTCGATGAACTCGAACACGCGACCGTTGCGCGCGTTACGGCTCATCAGCGAAGCGGCTACACACT
Source organism: Vibrio sp. V39_P1S14PM300 (assembly GCF_009904765.1). Classification (NCBI taxonomy): domain Bacteria; kingdom Pseudomonadati; phylum Pseudomonadota; class Gammaproteobacteria; order Vibrionales; family Vibrionaceae; genus Vibrio; species Vibrio sp. V39_P1S14PM300. The sequence continues at coordinate 5,381 of NZ_WXWP01000027.1, read as the reverse complement.
GCTCAGCGAACTCGGCGAGCACCACTTGCCTATCCATCATTCGCAACCTGCAATGACGGTGGGCGACTGGTTACTGCTCGACCCAAATGAGCAGTTCCTGCGAACGTTAGAGCGTTCGTCGCTATTCAGTCGTAAGGCCGCTGGGAGTAAAATCGCCGAGCAACTTATTGCAGCCAATGTCGATAGCGTCTTTATTGTCTGTTCACTGAATCTTGATTTTAACCTCAGCCGGATCGAACGTTACCTGGCTTTGGCACACGAAGCAGGCAGTGAGCCCGTCATCGTTCTGAGTAAACTCGATTTATGCGATGACGCGGAAGCGAAAACCGCGCAAGTCAGAGCCTTGAGCCCCCTGCTGTGTGTCGAAGCCGTAAACGGCCTTGACGCAGACAGTTGTGCCCGACTGTCCCCTTGGTGTCAACCTGGGCAAACCGTGGCCTTTATGGGCTCTTCAGGGGTCGGAAAATCGACGCTGGTGAATACCTTGATGGGCACAACGGAACAGGACACCGGTTCGATCCGTGAAGACGACAGCAAAGGGCGCCATACAACCACGTCACGTTCGTTGCACTTCATGCCATCGGGGGCGGTTCTGATTGACACCCCGGGAATGCGCGAATTGCAATTGGCAGACTGCGCCGCAGGCGTCAGTGAGGCGTTCGCAGATATCGAGCAGCTCGCTCAGCAGTGCCGGTTCAACGATTGCCACCACCAGGGGGAACCCGGCTGCGCTGTGACTCAGGCCGTCGATCGTGGTGAGCTGGAAGAGCGTCGCCTGAGGAATTATTTCAAGCTGCTGCGTGAACAAGCCCATAACAGCTCGAGCCTGGCTCAACAGCGAGCCAAGTTTAAACAACTGGGTAAAATGTATCGTTCCGTGCAGTCAGACAAACGCAAACTCAAGCAAAACCACTAACGCGCTACGATTCACCCGGTAACCTGCCGGGTGAATAATTTCCTACAACAATCTCCCTACAACGCATCAATAACAAGCGCGAAACAATCAACAACATAAAATGTTACATATACAGCATTTTTGCAATTAGCTGTGCTAATTCTCAATTAATTCTAGACACATCATCTTGAGCCACTATTATTGTCATCCTCAGTTTTCAATAGCTGACATCACTATAATTTTAGAGATTGATTCATTGCAGGGATAACTATGCATCGCAACAATATTTTCGCCCGTTTTGCGCGTGGAAACCTGGTTCTCCAAATCCTGGCGGGTATCGTACTCGGCAGCGTGCTGGCGCTCCTGGCTCCGGAACGTGCACAAGATGTGGGTTTACTCGGAAGCCTGTTCGTCGGAGCGCTGAAAGCCGTCGCTCCTATTCTGGTCTTTATTCTGGTGGCAGCTTCTATTGCCAACCAAAAGAAAAACCAACACACCTATATGCGCCCTATCGTGGTTTTGTACCTGTTCGGTACATTCACCGCCGCACTGACCGCTGTCGCCATGAGCTTTATGTTCCCTACCACACTGACTCTGGTGTCAGGCGCTGAAGGGACAACGCCACCACAAGGCATCGGTGAAGTTCTGAATACCCTGCTGTTCAAACTGGTCGATAACCCAGTGAATGCGCTGATGAGCGCCAACTATATCGGTATCCTGGCATGGGCGGTGGGTCTGGGCTTGGCTCTGCACCACGCATCAGCGACCACCAAAGCGGTATTTGAAGATCTGAGTCACGGCGTGTCTCAAATCGTTCGCTTCATTATCCGCTTGGCACCGTTTGGTATCTTTGGTCTGGTTGCGTCTACGCTGGCCACCACAGGTTTTGAAGCTCTGTCTGGCTACGCGCAGCTTCTGGGTGTATTGCTGGGTGCGATGCTGATCATCGCTCTGGTGGTAAACCCGATTATCGTTTTGGTGAAAACCGGTGAAAACCCTTACCCACTGGTACTGCAGTGTCTGCGCGAAAGTGGTGTTACGGCATTCTTTACCCGTTCAAGTGCCGCAAATATCCCGGTGAACATGGCACTGTGTGAAAAGCTGAAACTGGATGAAGACACCTACTCAGTGTCTATCCCGTTGGGTGCAACAATCAACATGGCTGGAGCCGCCATCACCATTACAGTGCTGACTCTGGCGGCTGTGCATACGCTGGGTATTGAAGTGGATATCCTGACCGCACTGCTGCTGAGCATTGTGGCTGCAGTTTCAGCTTGTGGCGCTTCAGGCGTTGCGGGTGGTTCTTTGTTACTGATTCCTCTGGCATGTGGCCTGTTTGGTATTCCAAACGAAGTGGCGATGCAAGTCGTGGCGGTAGGCTTTATCATTGGTGTTATCCAGGATTCAGCAGAAACCGCTTTGAACAGCTCCACTGACGTTGTGTTCACTGCCGCTGTGTGCAAAGCGCAACACAGAAAAGAGCAGAAGCGACTGGCAGCAGAATAAGCCGCCAAACATGCAAAAGCCCCGGTTTGATACCGGGGCTTTTTTGTGTCTATCCGATGCGATTCTACAACTTAAAACCGGCGCTGAAGTCCATTTTAGGCGGTGGAGATTCTGGCTCAGGAGGCTGTGGTTCAGGTTGCGGCTGAGACTGCGTTGTGTCCGCTGCGCGACTGAGTAACTCTTCGTCCAGCTCACTGTCATCGCTCAGTAGCTCACTGTCAGTGGCATCTTGTGGCAACTGGATGCCACGTTTGTAGAGTTTGTTCAATACCCGGATCACAGAGTGCTTACTGACGGTTCCCGCCGCCATTTTCTTGATGATTGGCCGAACCAGAGATTGCAACCCGACTACAGAATCGACCCCTAAATTAGCGCCCACCTGATCACGCAGTGCTTTTGCCGGCTCATAACCAAAATACGCCGACAGGAACAACCAGATATACGCGATTGCGTTGCCTTTGCTCCCTCTGTCCATCCAGGCTTCACCCGCGTGATACATCGCCTGAACATGTCCCTTTTCTGCAGCCCGTTCTAACCAGTAGCAACCTTTATTGTGATCCGCAGAAACGCCAACCCCATGCAGATAATTCAACCCAAGGCGCATACGCCCTTCCAGGCTGTTAAGCTGCGCCGCACGTTTGTACCAATAAGTCGAATCCTGAGGTTTACGTTGTGGGTTATTCGCGGAAACGCACCACTCGCCAAGAAAAAGTATTGCATCGATGTTTTTTTCTTCCGCCGCTTCTTGCATCACGGAAGTCGCTTTCAATACGTTTTGATCCGTTCCCCGCCCGTGAAACAGCGCCAACGCCATGTCATATTTGGCTGAGGCATTGCCCTCCAGTGCTGAGATGCAATTTTGCCAGAACTTAGCCTGTTCTTTCAGCACCAGATCTTCCCGCATTTTCTGGCTGAGACGAACAATGCCGTACATGCCATTAATGCTGTCGAGCTTCGCGGCTTTGGTGTACCAGTGCAGCGCTTCTTTGATGTTGGTGCGTTCAGCTTCTTTGGCCAAAAACAGAATGGTTGGGACATGCCCTTCTTCAGCCTTGAGGATGCGCTCCTGCCGCTCTCGCTGCTTGTTTTTTTCCAGCGCACGACGATACGCCAGCTCTCGCTGACGTTTCTCTTCTTCCAGACGCTTTTTGCGCAATGACAGCGACAACATCCAGAGGAACACTAATATCAGTGCCAGTCCTGTGGCGCCGATCGCTATTCCGATAATACTCATCTAATGACTTCTGCTCTATTGATACTTATTGTATCGGCCATGGACGAAAAATATTAAATGCTTTATATCCAAGCCGTTTCATTAGGTGAAAGAAACGTCGTTTGGCGAGGAAATAATGCCTACATCCTGTATTGATTGCGTCCGATTATACCGGTATGACCAGTTGGCTTGCTACATTGCGCCACAAACATGACATGGGTTCCAAAGTCAGCCCCATACGGGCCCTCTCTGTTCGTTGCACACGTGTTCAAACCGCGCGCCCCCAAATACAAAAGCCACGCAAGTGCGTGGCTTTTGTCGGTGCATCGTGGGTTCAATCAGGCTTCGGCAGCCGCTTTCGCATCGCACAAGTCCACCACCTGACGCTCAGACTGACTGTACTGCCCGGCATGGGTCACGCCATGGAACTTGCCTCCCGGCTCAATACTGAGGTTGTCACTGTAAATGGTGCCACTTACCCGGCCACGGCTCAGGATCTCGATTACGTCAGCATAACAGGTGCCTTCAAATTCGCCGTTGATGATCACACGTTCGGCACGGATTTCACCACTGACCAAACCGGATTCACTGATCACCAGACTTTTTTCCACTTCGACGGCCCCGTCGATAGAACCGTCTACCTGGATATCGCATTCTAACTGGAGCTGTCCGCTAATTGCACAGCCTTTTGCGATGACAGTTGTAGCTGACTGCTGACTCTTAACTCGACTTTGTCTACCAAAGATTCCCATCGAATACCTCTTACATTACTAAATAGTGTCTCGAAATTGTCTACCCCCCAGTCAACAAATGGTCGGGGGTTTAACGGCCGGCCAACAAAACGAACTTCATAGTGCAGGTGTGGGCCCGACGACAAACCACTGTTACCAGAGTAGCCAATCAGATCGCCTTTCTGCACAAAATCGCCACTTTGCACTTTGAACTTCTGTAAGTGCGAATACGAACTGGAGAAACCGTAAGCATGCTGCAGGCGGAGAAAGTTACCACTCCCCTTGTTGCTGGGTCGGACGACTTCTACCACCCCATCAGCCGGAGCATAGACAGGCGTACCAATGTTGACGGCAAAATCCTGACCGCGGTGAAATTTCATTTTCCCGGTCACGGGATGTTTACGCTTGCCATATCCTGACGAAATACGTGCATGCTGAACAGGCGATCCGCTGGGGATTTGGGTTAACATCACCATTCGAACCGACGACGTGATGGCTGCCGCGTCCAGACGGGTTTCCAGTGCACCGGCCCCCTCTTCGACTCCGAGAACTTTCTCTAAGTCGCCCAGACGATCAGCCACCAGATTGATGCGCTCTTCGCGCTCCACCAGGTCGCTTTCCAAGTTGTCCTTAAGCTCTTTGAGCGACGTCACTTCCTCACTCAAAGACATGGATTTTGTTTCGATCTCCCGCTGTTTGATCTTGGCGAAATCCACTTCATTCTTCAGATAGTAGATCACCCCGCCAGTCACAATCAGGCTGACAGCCATACAATATCCCAAGCCCTTGAGCACATGGCGAAACCATTTTCCAAACTGGAAATGCTGCGTGCCATGAATAGACGATACCGAGATTGTTATCCTTTCTTTCATGGAATTTATTCGAAAATTTATTTGAGGCATGAATAAAAAACGCAGGCATTCTAACAAGAATAAAAATAACCCTGAACCTTGTCATGGCTCGCACTAAGACCTTATTGTTAACTTTGTGATTAAGGCATGAAAAATGCGGATCATCACAAACGGTCAAATATGCA
>NZ_WXWP01000123.1:0-16937 GCF_009904765.1 Vibrio sp. V39_P1S14PM300 | reverse complement strand
CTTAGTACCTGATTAACGGTATTATTTCAGTTAATAATCATTCTCGATTTTCAACGTCTCCTAATTAAACATGATAAGAAAACCATTGCCAGTTTTATTAGCCCTGCTCATGCCTTGTCTGGCGCAGGCTAATGATGTCGAGTTATCGGTCACCGGACTGAAAGGAGAACTGGAAGATAATGTGGAGGCTTATCTGTCATCCATTCCCGCTTCCGAGTATTCCGTCAGCCTGAGATTTCAGTCGCGTCTAGAAGAAAGCATCACCCAGGCTCTCAATGCGCTCGGCTATTACCATCCGACGTTTAAGTTTGAGGTGATCGAGGATGGCAGTGACACCAAACTGGTCGTCAACGTGGCAAAGGGGCCGTCGGTCAAGATCAAGGAAGTGGACATTCTCGTCAGCGGTGAAGCAGAAAAAGATCGCGCGTTTCGTCGTCTGATCCGACAAAGTGGCATCAAAGAAGGTAAGCGGCTCAAGCACAATCAATACGACAGTCTCAAATCCGGTATGACCAACCTTGCGTTGCAGCGGGGCTATTTTGATGGTGAGTTCACGCTCAGCCGTCTCGAAGTGGTACCGGAACTGAATGAAGCCATGATCCGTCTCCATTATGACAGTGGCATTCGTTACCATTTTGGTGAAACCTCTGTATCGGGCAGCCAGATCGACGATGATCGAGTCCGTTCGATCCAACCGTATACACAAGGTGACCCGTATCTGGTCAGTCAGGTGGGGGAATACAATCAGAATTTGTCCAATACCGACTGGTTTTCATCGGTGTTTGTGGAGCCTGATCTGAGCTATCTGGGCAAGTCCCGGGAATTGCCGGTCAAAGTGTCTCTGGCACCGCAGGCGCGCAATAAGATTGAAACCGGTATCGGCTATTCCACCGACGTTGGCGTGCGCGGTACGCTGAAATGGAAAAAGCCTTGGGTGAACGCTAAGGGACACAGTTTTGACAGCAGCTTTTCGCTTTCGCAGCCGGAACAGACCATTACCGCCAGCTATCAGATACCGCTCGATGATGTACTCAACGACTACTACCGGATTGCTTATGGGATGAAGCATGTTGATAAGCGTGACACTAAAAGTATCGAGTCCAATCTGGCGGTGGAACGGCACTGGTTGTTAGAGAGCGGCTGGCATCGCACCGCTTACGTACGTTATTTGATTGAGAACTACGAACAGGGGCTCCAGGATGACGCGGCGCAATTTGTGCTGCCGGGCATTTCCTATTCACGCACCCGTACCCGCGGTGGTCCGATGCCTTACACCGGACAACGGGTCAACCTGACGCTGGAAGTCGGCAGCAACGACATGTTGTCGGAAACCGATGTGCTGCGTGTAATGGGCGGCGCAGGTTGGATCCACAGCATGGGCCGAAACCATCGTGCCATTTTCCGCCTCGACGGCGGTGCCAACATTACCGACGAACTGGACAAGTTGTCGCCTTCTCTGCGTTTCTTCGCCGGTGGTGACAACAGCATCCGGGGTTACGGCTATGAATCGATTTCGCCGCGTGACAGCAGCGGCTCGTTGACCGGTGCCAAATACATTGCCACCAGTTCACTTGAGTATCAGTATCGCCTGACCGGCAAATGGTGGGGGGCGCTGTTTTACGACATCGGTGATGCCTTTAACGACACACCGGACTGGCACCGCGGCACCGGAGTCGGTATTCGCTGGGGGTCTCCGGTGGGGCCGATCCGACTCGATTTTGCCTGGGGGCTGGATGCCAATCCGGGTGATGAGTTCCGTATTCACTTCTCGCTGGGGCCAGAGCTATGATTCATCACGCGATTCGCTGGACCAAGTGGATTACGCTGGCATTCCTGCTGCTGTGTTTTACCTTGGTGGTTTTACTGGCTACCCTGCTTTATACCCAGCCCGGCCTGAATATGATGGTATGGGGGGCGCAGAAAGCGCTGCCACAGCTACAGGTCGAAGACGCCGAAGGTGCCTTGCTGCCCGGATTTACCCTCAGTGGTGTCCGCTATCAGGATGAGAGCCTTTTCATTGATATGCAGGCGCGCAGCATCAGTCTCGGACTGCATCCCAACTGTTTCCTTGAGCCTTCAGTGTGCATCACCAAGCTGGCCATCGACGGACTGGATTTTTCCATGCCGCAGTTGCCAGCGGAAGATCCGAATGCCCCGCCTGCTCCCGACTCTGAGCCGGTCACGTCCATTTCTTCTCCGATCCCGATCCTGCTTGGCAATTTGTCACTCAGTGATATCAAACTGGATATTCTCGGCAACAAGGTTCGCTGGCAACGATTCACTACGGCGGCATCATTTAAAGGCGACGTGCTGAAACTCAGTCCGACCACGCTGGAAGACATCGTGGTGGCTTTAGCGCCACCGGCCGAACCGGATGCTGAGCCGGCGCTATCGCCAACTGCGGCAACGGAGCCGGCACCTATCGTGTTACCTGAAGTCTGGATCCCGCTGACGGTCGATGTGGCTGGTATTGATGTGCGCCGTTTTACGCTCCAGCAGGAAACGCCGTTGGTGGTCAATCACCTTGGCCTCAAAGCGTTTGCTAAAGGGTATCAGGTGCGGGTGGATAAACTGGCGCTGGATATGCCGCAGATCAAAGCCGATCTCAAGACTCAGGTTGAATTACGTCAAGGCTACCCGTTGACACTGGACGCTACAGCTCTGGTCAGAGAGGAGCCGGCCAATGGTCAGGAATTGGCCTTATCGGTGGGCGGCAGCGTAAAAAATCTGACCGTGCACGCCGAGCTCGGGGGTGTGGTCGAGAGCCAGGTTGAAGCCAAACTGCAACCACTGGAGCCAACGTTGCCGTTTGATGTCCTGATTGATCAGACCAAAGCGCAGTGGCCGCTGACGGGCAAGGGGGATTACTTTGTTGATCTTAAAAAGCTGAGTGCATCCGGCTCGCTAGAAGGGTATCAGGTTGCACTGGCGGCCAGCGCGCAGGGGAAAGACGTCCCGGATACCGAGGTTAGCCTGGAGGGGAAAGGAGACATCAAACAGATTGAACTGACGTCGCTGAACATCAATACCCTCGGTGGCGATATCAGTGGTAATGCTTTCGCTAACTGGGACGCGCCGATCAACTGGCGCGCGGCGATCAAGCTGGCCAACATTCAGCCGGGCCTGCAGTGGCCAGAGGCGGAAGGTAACATCAGTGGTGAACTGAAAACCAGTGGCTCGCTGAGCGACCAAGGAGGTTGGCAGGTCGATTTGCCGATGTTTGATATTGACGGTGTACTGCGTGACTACCCGCTCAATTTTGAGGGCAGTCTGACCGCATCGGATAAAGCCGCCAATGGCGATATCCGCCTGTCGACACCGGGCATAGTGCTATCGCATGGCCCGAACCGGGTGACGGCGGAAGGCGAGTTGAACAAGCAGTGGCAGATGAATCTGGCGATTGATTTCCCACAACTGGCGAAATCGGTGCCGGATCTGGCGGGCCGTGTGCAGGGTAATGTTGCACTGCGCGGTAAGCTGGCCGAGCCGGACGTTAACCTGTTGCTCAACGTCAACGACGTGAAGTGGAAAGACGAGGCCACACTGAAAACCCTGCGTTTGCAAGGTGACGTAACGCCGTTGCCTCAGGTCAAAGCCAACGTCACGCTGACTGCGCAAGATGCCACGTATCAGGACAACCGCCTTGACAGTCTGGCGCTGGCGGTTACCGGCGGTCAGGCCAGTCACAACCTGACGTTGGATCTGGCTTCTAATCTGGCCTCCGTCAGTCTGGCGCTGAATGGCAGTCTTAAGGAGAAGCCAGTGATGGATTGGCGTGGCCAACTGGAGCGAGCTGAGATCACATCCCAGCAGGGGACCTGGAATCTGGCGAAACCGACCGGACTGGGATACAACCTCGACAAGCAATTGGCAGCGGTCAGTGCCCATTGTTGGCTGCAAGGCGATGCGTCATTGTGTCTCGACAAAGACATTCAGGTAGGGGAACAAGGTGAGGCGCAGCTGAGCCTGAAACAGTTCCGCTTTAGTCAGTTGACAGCCTTCATTCCAGATGACACGCAGCTGCAAGGGGAAGTCAACGCGAATGTGTGGGCGAAATGGGCGCCGAATAAGCCGCCACAAGCCAAAGTGACGGTCGAAATGCCCAAAGGCCAGGTGGCGCAAAAGCTCGATGCGCCACTGGTGTTTGGCTGGGACAGTGTGCTGCTGACCGCCAATGTCGCCAACGATCAACTCGATGCCCAGTGGCGTTTCGATGTGACCGACAACGGTGATGTGTCGGGCCAGATCAGCATTCCAAAACTGAGCAGTGAGCAGCGGGAGATGAAAGGGAATCTCAAGCTGAGTACCTTCAATCTCGACTTCCTGGCCCCTGTTGTGGGCGAGTACAGCCAAGTTCAGTCGAATATTGAAACCGATCTGACCTTCAGCGGGCCAATGCTGGAACCTAAAGTCTATGGTGAAATGCTGGTCAGAGACCTCATGGTGGCGGGCGATATTTCGCCTGTGGAAGTGCAGTCTGGTCAGGTGGTCACGCAATTCAACGGTGATACCGCCACGCTTAACGCTTCGATCAATACTCCGGATGGGGAACTGAAAGCGACCGGTGATGCCAACTGGCGCGATCTCAGCGCCTGGGACGTCAATCTGCGTGTGTTCGCCGATGAACTGAAAGTGGATTTGCCGCCGATGGTGAAAGTCAAAGTGGTGCCGGATATGACCATATCGGTGACACCGGAGTTGGCCAAAGTGAGCGGGAATATCGGCCTGCCTTGGGGACGTATCGAAGTCAAAGACCTGCCGCCGAGTGCGGTCAGTGTGTCGAAAGATCAGGTGCTGCTCAATAAAGAGCTGCAGCCGCTCAACGGCGATGAAGGCGTGCCGTTTAAGCTGGAAACCAACGTGACCATTAATATCGGCGATGATTTCCGTCTGTCGGCATTTGGTCTGCAAGGGAACCTGGTGGGTGACCTTAAGGTGACACAACAGGAAAAAGGCACCTATATTGTGGGTGAGGTGAACATTCGAGACGGTAAGTATCGCTCGTTTGGGCAGGAACTGATCATTCAGGAAGGTAAAATTCTGATGAATGGTCCGGTGGACCAGCCGTATGTGGCGATCACGGCGGTGCGTGACCCGGACAATACGCAGGACGACGTGACCGCCGGGGTGAAAGTGACTGGCCCGGCCGATCAGCCAACCATCACGATTTTCTCTGATCCGGCGATGCCGCAAGCCAACGCTCTGTCTTACCTGCTACGCGGTCAGGACATTGGCGCGGAATCGGACGGAAACGCCATGTACACGGCGTTGATCGGACTGAGTCTGGCGAAAAGTGGTAAAGTCGTGGGTGAGATTGGTGAGGCGTTTGGGGTGCAGGATCTGCAATTGGATACCCAAGGCTCCGGTGACGATTCACAGGTCACTGTCAGCGGCTATATTCTGCCTGGTTTACAGGTGAAGTACGGTGTCGGTATCTTTGATTCGGTGGGGGAATTTACCGTCCGTTATCGCTTGATGAAAGATCTCTACCTCGAAGCGGTCAGCGGCATCGACAGCGCGGTGGATTTGTTGTACCAGTTTGAGTTTGATTAAGGAGTGGTTATGCAGCATCTGGTTTTTGTCTATGGCACCCTGCGTCAGGGGCAGCGTCATCATGATTTTCTGGCCGACAGCCAGCTGCTAGGCAGTCACGAAACCTTGCCGGAATTTGCCTTGTATGATCTCGGCACCTATCCGGCGCTGATCAACGGACATCAGTCGATTCAGGGAGAAGTGTATCTGGTCGACGACGCTACTTTGCAACGGCTTGATATTCTCGAAGATGTACCAGTGGAGTACCGGCGTGAAACTCTCACCACGCCTTTTGGCGAAGCGTGGATTTATCTCTACCAGGGCAGCGGCCATCTCGATGAGCTGGTGGACTCCGGTGACTGGTGTCAGCGGGTATAAAAAAAGAGCCAGCAACAGCTGGCTCTTTTTTATGCGTATCGGGCAATTATTTCTGCGCGCGCTCGTAAGATTCCAGGATCTCTTTGCGTGCCGATTCTACGTCTTCCCAACCGTCAACTTTGACCCATTTACCGGATTCCAACTCTTTGTAACGCTCAAAGAAGTGAGTAATTTGTGCTTTCAGCAGCTCTGGCAGGTCATTCACGTCTTGAATGTGGTCATACTCTTTTGACAGCTTGCTGTGCGGCACTGCGACGACTTTCGCGTCTTCACCTGACTCATCCGTCATTTTCAGTACGCCAACCGGACGACAACGGATAACTGAGCCTGGCATCAGTGGGTGCGGAGTCGGAACCAGTACGTCTACCGGATCGCCGTCCAGCGACAGAGTGTGGTTCACGTAACCGTAGTTACATGGGTAGAACATAGGCGCAGACATGAAACGGTCTACGAATACCGCGCCGGAGTCTTTATCGACTTCGTATTTGATCGGATCAGCGTTTGCAGGGATTTCGATTACCACGTACAAATCATCTGGCAGAGATTTACCTGCAGGAACGTTGTTGAGGCTCATTGTAGTTTCCTTTTCAAGTATCGGGCTGACAGGCCCTGTATTTTAGACAGGCTAACTTTAGCGAGAAACCGCCAGCGCGTAAATAATCAGACGCGAATTAACGCCCAAATGAAAACGCCAGCAGACGCTGGCGTTGTCGATTTGCGGAATTAATGTTCTTCCGGGTAGGTGGCGAGGAACTCTTCGACCTTAGAGACCATGTTTTTTGAACCGACAAAGAACGGTACACGTTGGTGCAACTCGGTCGGTTTGATGTCGAGAATGCGCATCTTACCGTCGGAGGCTGTGCCGCCCGCCTGTTCAATCAGGTACGCCATCGGATTGCACTCATACAGCAGACGCAGTTTACCGTTCGGGTGACTTTGGGTGCTTGGGTAGAGGTAGATGCCGCCTTTGAGCAGGTTGCGGTGGAAATCTGCCACCAGTGAGCCAATGTAGCGTGACGTGTAGGGACGACCATCTTCCGGGACGTTCTCCTGGCAGTATTTAATGTACTTCTTCACGCCCATCGGGAAACGAATGTAGTTGCCTTCGTTGATCGAGTAGATCTTCCCGTCCTGCGGAATCATCATGTTTTCATGGGACAACAGGAAAGTGCCCAGCGACGGATCGTAAGTAAACCCATTGACGCCATTTCCGGTGGTGTACACCAGCATGGTAGACGAGCCGTAAATCACGTAGCCAGCGGCAACCTGTTTGTGGCCAGGCTGAAGAAAATCTTCTTCGGTTGGCGGCGTGCCGACAGGGGATACTCGGCGGTAGATAGAGAAAATGGTACCGACAGATACGTTGACGTCGATGTTTGAGGAGCCGTCGAGTGGATCCATCAGAACCACGTACTTGGCGTTTTTGTTCAGCTCTTTGCTGAACGCGACCGCTTCGTCTTCTTCTTCACTGGCAACACCACACACCTGGTCGCGGGCTTCCAGAGCGGCTTTGAATTTCTCGTTGGCAAAAACGTCCAGTTTCTGCTGCTCTTCGCCCTGGATATTGTCCGTGCCAACGGCACCAACGATATCAACCAGACCGGCTTTATTGATCTCTCTGTTTACGATCTTCGCAGCAATACGAATAGAGGACAAAAGAGAGGAAAGTTCACCGCTAGCGTGGGGGAAATCATGTTGTTTCTCAACGATGAATTCGCCAAGGGTGCGCATTTCAGACATGTTGTATCCTTAACTTTCTCAGGGAATCGGGGGAAATCGATGCAGTTTCCTGCCTCTTGGTGGGCACTGTGTTCAAGGGACTGCATGCAAGGCTAATTTTATGTGCTAGATCTTATTAATGGTAATGAAGTAACTGACTGAGATCTCAATTCATTTGTCGACTTTCATGTTTTTGCAAACTCGTGCGCAGAGGCGAGCATATTCAGGCCACTTGAGTATAATGGGGGTTCTTTGACAACCCGATGGACAGGTTAGGTTTATGCACATTCATATCTTAGGGATCTGCGGCACGTTTATGGGCGGGGCTGCAATCCTGGCCCGACAACTGGGGCACAAAGTCACCGGCTCGGATGCGAACGTTTATCCGCCGATGAGCACGCTGCTGGAATCTCAGGGGATTGAAATTATTGAAGGTTTTGATCCGTCACAGCTGGAGCCTAAACCTGATCTGGTGGTGATTGGCAATGCCATGAGTCGCGGCAATCCGTGCGTGGAACATGTACTTAACACCAATTTACGTTACACCTCCGGGCCACAATGGCTGCAGGAGTTTCTGTTGCACGATCGCTGGGTACTGGCGGTGTCGGGTACACATGGCAAAACCACCACGTCCAGTATGCTGGCGTGGATCCTCGAAGCCTGCGGTTATGAGCCAGGATTTCTGGTCGGCGGCGTGCTCGGTAACTTCGGTGTTTCCGCGCGGCTGGGCAACAGCATGTTTTTTGTCGTCGAAGCGGACGAATACGACAGCGCTTTTTTCGATAAGCGTTCAAAGTTCGTGCATTACCACCCACGCACTTTGGTCATGAACAATCTTGAGTTCGATCATGCGGATATTTTCGATGATCTAGAGGCGATCAAGCGACAATTCCATCACTTAGTGCGGACGGTTCCGGGCAATGGCCGGATCCTGGCACCGGCGGGCGATCAGGCGCTGGAGGACGTGCTGGCGCGTGGCTGCTGGAGCGAAAGCGAGTTCAGCGGTGCGCAGAGCGACTGGCGCGCGCACAAGCGGGTGGCGGACGGATCCGAATTCGATGTCTATTTTCAGGGTGAGCTGGCTGGCACGGTGCGCTGGTCACTGGTTGGCGATCACAACGTTGATAACGCGCTGATGGCGATCGCCGCTGCGCGTCACGTCGGGGTGACTCCGCCGCTGGCGTGTGAAGCTTTGGGTCGGTTCATTAACACTAAGCGTCGTCTGGAGTTAAAAGGCGAAGTTGGCGGCATCACGGTGTACGACGATTTTGCCCACCATCCGACCGCCATTGAGCTGACGCTCGGTGGCCTGCGTAACAAGGTGGGCGGGCAGCGCATTCTGGCGGTTCTCGAGCCGCGTTCTGCGACGATGAAAAAAGGGGTGCACAAAGCAACGCTTGCGGCCTCATTGCATCAGGCAGACAGCGTGTTCCTGTTTCAGCCGGACAACATTGCCTGGTCGGTACAAGAGGTGGCGGACGAGTGTCAGCAACCGGCGTATGTGGGAGAGAACATTGATGCCTTCGTCGCACAGATCGTCGCTCAGGCCCGACCGGGGGATCAGATCCTGGTGATGAGCAACGGCGGGTTTGAGGGGATCCATACCAAGTTGCTCTCAGCCCTGACAGCAAAGAGTGAGCAAGCATGAGTCAAGGACATCCTAAAGCAATTACGCTGGCGTGGACCGGCGCTTCCGGTGCGCCATACGGTCTACGTTTGCTGGAGTGCCTGTTGGCCGCGGACTATCAGGTCTATCTGCTGATCTCGTCGGCCGCGCGTGTGGTGCTGGCCACTGAACACGGCCTGAAACTGCCCAGCGGTCCGGAGGCTGCGAAGCAGGCACTGGTGGCACACCTCAATTGCGATCCGGACAAGCTGAGTGTGTGCGGTAAGGAAGATTGGTTCTCTCCGGTGGCGTCCGGCTCAGCCGCACCGAAACAGATGGTGGTTTGCCCGTGCTCGGCGGGCAGTGTCGCTGCGATCGCTCATGGTATGTCGGACAATCTGATTGAACGGGCGGCTGATGTGGTGATGAAAGAGCGAGGCCAATTGCTGTTGGTGGTACGTGAGACGCCTTTTTCGACGCTGCATCTGGAAAATATGCACAAACTGTCGCAGATGGGCGTGACGATCATGCCCGCCGCGCCTGGTTTCTATCATCAGCCGGAGACAATTGAGGAGCTGGTCGACTTTATGGTCGCCCGCATTCTCGATCACCTCGGCGTTGAACAGGGACTAGTGCCGCGCTGGGGGTACGATCAGCGGAATGAGAACTGAGTCAGTAGCGTTTCGTTCCAATAGCCTTTACAATTCCAGTCACTCAACGGGGAGCGAAGTATTCACAGTGTGAATGCCAGCTGAGATCGAACGTTTTCGGGACCCGCACGATAAGGTCAGCCAAGCTAGGCCGGCCTTATGATTACCTGATCCAGATAATGCTGGCGTAGGAATTGAGTCAGGAGCACCGTATTTTCATCTTTTTCTCCTTCCTCAACCCTGTGCCGCTCGAACAAGGAGAGCGAGCAGTGAACACCACTTTCAGCGCCGTGGCGCTAACCACATTGTCGACCATCGTTGGCACTTTGACCGCCAGCCCGGTTTGGGCGGCCGATAAAACGCTTACCGTATACACCTATGATTCGTTCGCGGCTGACTGGGGCCCGGGGCCGAAAATCGAGAAAGCGTTTGAAGCGCAGTGTGGTTGTGACGTCAATTTTGTTGCTCTGGATGACGGCGTGTCGATTCTCAACCGTCTGCGTCTGGAGGGAAAAAACAGTAAGGCGGATGTGGTACTGGGCCTGGACAACAATCTGATGGCAGAAGCGCGTCAGACCGGACTACTGACCACACATCAGGTGGATACGTCGTCGGTCCTGCTACCAGGTGGCTGGCACGACGACACATTTGTGCCGTACGACTACGGCTACTTTGCGTTTGTTTACAACAAGCAGACGTTATCCAACCCGCCCCAAAGCCTCAAAGAGCTGGTCGAGCAGCGTGATGATTTGAAAGTGATTTATCAGGATCCGCGTACCTCGACACCCGGCCAGGGGTTATTACTGTGGATGAAGTCGGTGTACGGGGATAACGCCAGCAAGGCCTGGCAGCAGCTGGCCGGCAAAACCGTGACCGTGACCAAAGGCTGGTCGGAGGCGTATTCCATGTTCCTCGAAGGGGAATCAGATTTAGTACTGTCGTACACCACATCGCCAGCGTATCACCAAGTTTCTGAACAGAATGACAAGTACGTCGCGGCGGCCTTCAGTGAAGGGCATTACACTCAGGTGGAAGTGGCGGCGAAAGTCAAAAACAGCCCGCAGCCTGAACTGGCGGATGCGTTTATGCAATTTATCCTCAGCAAGGATTTTCAGACGGTGATCCCGACCGGAAATTGGATGTATCCGGTGACGGATGTGGCGTTGCCAAAAGCGTTTGATTCATTGGTGGTGCCGACCGAGTCACTGAGTTTTTCGCCAGAGGAAGTGGCGAAGATGCGCAAAACATGGATTCGTGAGTGGCAAAGCGCACTGACATTTTAAGGGCGGCGTTTGAATTCAGTTCCTAAAATCGGTCTCGGGGTCGCGGTGATCATCGCGGCCTTTGTTATTTCCGCATTTGCTGCGCTGCTGACCGCGGCGCCCTCCCTGGATATCACGGCAGTATGGGGTGACCCTTACTATCGCCATGTCACCCGTTTTAGTTTTTATCAGGCCTTGTTGTCGACATTGTTGAGTGTCGGTCTGGCGATTCCGGTGGCGCATGCGTTGTCGCGTCGCCAGTTTTTCGCCAAAGCGTTGTTGTTGAAGCTGTTTGCCACCACGCTGGTGTTGCCCGTGTTGGTGGGCGTGTTTGGCCTGCTGGCGATTTATGGTAACAGTGGTCTGTTGGCAAAGGGGTTGAGTGCACTTGATGCTCAGTTGCCGTTTTCCATTTATGGTCTGAACGGCATTTTGCTGGCCCATGTGTTTTTTAATCTGCCTTACGCCAGCCGGTTATTGTTGCAGGCGCTGGATGGCATTCCGGAAGAGCAGCACAAACTGTGTGCGCATCTGGGGATGGGATCCTGGCACAAATTCAAATGGGTTGAGTGGCCGCGGCTGAGGCAACAACTGCCGCACGTGTGCGGATTGGTGTTCATGCTGTGCTTTACCAGCTTCGCTACGGTGATGGCGCTGGGAGGCGGACCAAAATCGACCACCATTGAACTCGCCATTTATCAGGCCATCAAATTCGACTTTGATTTGCAGGCCGGAGCCTTGTTGGCACTGTGGCAGATGCTGCTTTGCGGGGCGCTGGCGTTGGCGATTCAACGCTTGACTAAGCCACTGCCTGTCACGCCTGGTAGCCTCAGTCCGCAGCGCTTTCAGTTTAAGGACAGTCGGTGGTCAAAAGCCTGGGATAGCTTTTGGATCATGGCTGTTCTGGTGCTGGTGTTGCCGCCACTGGTTATGGTGGTGCTGAGCGGGTTTAACGCGCAAGCGGGGTTGGTGCTGGCGGATCATAAGTTCTGGTCTGCCTTGTGGGCGTCCCTGCGTGTGGCGTTGCTCGCCAGTGTGTTCGCACTCTGCGCGGGAGTATTGATCCTGCTGACCAGTCGGGCCTGGCGACTCCATTCCCGCCATCGCCGTGCCGATCAGCTGGAACTGGTTGGCACCATCATTCTGGTGACGCCGGGGCTGGTGATCAGCACTGGGTTGTTTTTGTTGCTCCGGGCGCTGACCGATGTGTTCAGCATGGCGATGCTGGTGGTGGTTTCGGTGAACGGCCTGATGGCCCTGCCGTATGTGATTAAAACGCTGTCACAGCCTATGTTGCATCTGGCGCAGCAGTACCAGTTATTGTGTGCCAGCTTAGGAATGCGTGGTTGGCAGCGACTGCGCATCGTTGAGTGGCGCGCTTTGCGTCGTCCGATCGCGCACGCTTTTGCGATCAGCTTTATGTTGTCAATGGGTGACTTAAGCGCGATTGCGTTGTTTGGCAGCCAGGAGTTCCGCACGCTGCCGCTGTATTTATTCCAGTTGCTCGGCAGCTACCAAATGGAAGCGGCAGCGGTGGTCTCGCTGACGCTGCTGTTGCTCAGTGTTAGTTGTTTTACCGTGATTGAAGCTCTGTTTAAAGCCCGTCAGTGAGGTGTGTGTGTTAAATCTGAATCAGGTGGAGTATGAGTACCACCGGGAACTTTTTACCTTTGACCTGACGGTTGAGGCCGGATCGATCGTGGCGTTGATGGGCCCCAGTGGGGCTGGGAAATCCACCTTATTGGCGCTGGTGGCCGGATTCATTGCCCCATTACGGGGCGATATTCTGGCAGACGGTGTGTCGGTGGTGGGGAAAGCGCCGTCTGAACGGCCTTTTGCCATGCTGTTTCAGGAACACAATCTGTTTGCTCACCTTACGGTGCGTGAGAACATTGGACTGGGATTGCATCCCGGACTGAAACTGAGCGCCGCGCAACGGGAGCAGGTGGAGCAGGCGGCGATGCAGGTGGGGGTGGGCGCGTATCTCGACCGGTTGCCGGAGCAGCTCTCTGGCGGTCAGCGACAACGGGTGGCGTTGGCGCGCTGTTTTGTTCAGCCTCACCCCATCTGGCTACTCGACGAGCCATTCTCGGCGTTGGACCCAGTTCTGCGCGAAGAGATGCTGGCGCTGGTGAAGCGCCTGACCGCAGAGCGGCATATCACGGTATTGATGGTGACCCACCACTTGAGTGACGCACGTACCATCGCCAGTGACTTCGCTTTTATGGCAAACGGACGGGTTGAGGTGAGTGCGGCGATCAGCGCGCTCAGCGAACAGCACACGCACGCCGGGCTGCGCGAGTTTGTCCGCGCCGGACAATAAAAAAGCTGGCTCAGGCCAGCTTTTTTATTGGGATGACTAGGCGTCTTCGTCGTTAAGTGCTTTGAGGATCTGGAAAATCTCCCGGTACGCTTTGGCCGGCTTCTGGGCCTGCTTTTCTTTGGCGGCCTGACGGGCGAGCTGACGCAGACGCTGACGATCGGCTGACGGATACTGTTCCATGACCTCTTCGATGGCATGATCGCCTTCTTCTACAACGCGATCGCGCAGCGTTTCCAGTTTATGCAGCACCGCAGTCGCCTGTGAATGTTTGTTACGGATTTTATCCAGTGCCGCTTGAATCGGTTCCGGATCTTCGGTACGCATCAGCTTTCCGATAAACTGCAACTGACGGCGGCGTGCTTCGTTTTTGAAACGTTGTGCATCTTTGATCGCATCAAACAGGTCGTCACTCAGCGGCATTTTTTCGAGTACTGCTGGTTTGAGGTTTACCAGCTCTTCACCCAGCTTCTGCAGCTCTTCCATATCACGCTTGAGTTCTGATTTACTGACCCAGATGATCTCTTCTTCTGGTTCCCATGGCGCTTTCTGATTCTTACGGGCCATTGTGCTTGCCTTAAATTTAGGTGGTCAATGCTGTTATTTTAACAAACATCGTGGGGAGAAAGCGAAATTCTTGTTATCCTAACGGTAACACCAATCAGATTTGATGAGATATGGACGTAAAACAGCAAGTTGCTCAACAACGTGTTGAGCTGGAAGCCGCCGTCGCCCGCGCATTGGAGATGGCTGCGAAGCAAGCCGATGCGGCGGAAGTCGCGATCACTAAAACCACAGGGTTGAGTGTGTCGACCCGGATGTGTGAAGTGGAAAATGTTGAGTTTAACAGCGACGGAGCACTCGGTATCACTGTGTACCGCGGTCAGCGCAAAGGCAGTGCGTCCACCTCCGATCTGAGCGAAAAAGCCATTCAGCAAACCGTGCTGGCGGCGCTCGACATTGCTCAGTTCACCTCTGAAGATCCCTTTGCCGGCCCGGCACCGAAAGAGTTGATGGTCAGCGAGATCCCGGACTTGGATCTGTTTCACCCAGATACGCCGGACCCGGATCACGCGGCGCAGATCGCGATTGCGGCCGAGCAGCAAGCACTGGCGTACAGCGACAAGATCAAACAAAGTGACGGTGCCAGCTATGACAGCCATTACGGTGTCAAAGTGTATGGCAACAGTCATGGCCTGTTGGCCAGTTACGCATCCAGTCGCCACAGCACCAGTTGTTGTGTGATTGGTCAGGGCGTCAATGGTGAGATGGAGCGCGATTACAGCTATACAGTGGCCCGCCATCGTGACGATCTGTGGTCCCCCCAGGTTGTCGGCCAGAAAGCCGCGGAAGAGACTGTGCGCCGACTGGATGCCCGGCGTCTGGCGACCGGGAAATTTCCGGTGATGTTTGCCGCTGACGTGGCAACGGGCCTGATGGGGCATCTGGTGATGGCGATCAGCGGTGGCAATCTGTATCGTAAATCGTCGTTCTTGCTTGAGCAGCTTGGCCAGACGGTATTGCCTGAGTGGTTTAATATTCAGGAGCGTCCGCATGTGTTGCGTGGTCTGGCGTCCAGCCCGTTTGACAGCGAAGGGGTAGTGACTCAGGATCGTGACATCATTACCGATGGTGTGCTGGCGACGTATCTGCTGACCAGTTATGCGGCGCGCAAGATGAACATGACCCCGACCGGGCATGCAGGTGGCATTCACAACTGGTATGTGAAGTCGACTGGTCAGAGCTTTGAGCAGATGCTCAAAGCGCTGGGTACAGGCTTGCTGGTGACGGAAGTGATGGGACAGGGGGTTAATATTGTGACCGGCGATTACTCACGTGGCGCGGCGGGCTTCTGGGTCGAGAATGGCGAAATCCAGTATCCGGTGTCGGAAATCACCATAGCCGGTAACCTCAAACAGATGTTCCAGCAGATTGTGGCGGTGGGCAATGATGTCGAGGAACGCTCGCAAATTCAGACCGGTTCAATCTTACTGGAATCGATGAAAGTCGCCGGGGAATAATCCGGGACATGCGCAATAAAAAAGGTTGGCATTGCCAACCTTTTTTGTTTTTAGTTGAGGAGCAGCGTGGCCATGCCGAGGAAGGCAGACAGGCCGACCACATCGGTGACGGTGGTTAAGGCCATCCCGCCGGCCAATGCCGGATCGATGTTCATCTTCTTTAAGATGATCGGGATGGTCACCCCGGCGACTCCGGCGACAAATAAGTTGGTCATCATCGCCGCAGAGATAATGCCGCCCAGCATCCAGTTGCCTTTCCACGCCACGACGATTCCGCCGATGATCAGCGCCCAGGTGATGCCGTTGAGAAAGCCGATCGCCGCTTCTTTCATCAGTAGTTCGCGTTTGTTACTGTCACCGATGTGACCCAGAGCGATACCGCGAATCACCAGCGCCACGGTCTGGTTACCGGCTACGCCGCCCATCGAAGGTACGATGGTCATCAGAACGGCTATCGCCGCCATCTGTGCCAACGTGGCTTCAAACAGGTTAGATACCGACGCGGCAGCCAGAGCGGCCAGCACGTTTGCGCCCAGCCAGATACTGCGTTTGCGCGCCGATTTAAACACTGGCGCAAAGGTGTCTTCGTCGTCGTCCATACCCGCCATGCTCATCATGGAGTGCTCCGCGTCCTCACGGATCACGTCGACCACGTCATCGATGGTGATACGACCAACCAGGTACTGGTTTTCATCAATGACCGGCGCAGAGACCCAGTTCCGACGTTCAAACAGGCTGGCGACATCGGAGTCTTTGGTGTCGACGAGAATCGCATCGTCGGCGTCTTCCATCACCTCGTTGACCTTAATGTCCGGTTGAGTAGTCAGCAGCGTAGTCAGTGGCAGTTCGCCGATCAGCTTACTGTTTTCATCAATCACATAGATGGCATCTGTGGTTTCCGGCAACTCGCCTCGCATACGCAGATAACGCAACACCACGTCGACGTCCACATCACCACGAATGGTGATCACGTCGGTGTTCATCAGTCCGCCGGCGGTATCTTCCGGGTAGGATAGGGCGGTTTCAACCCGTAATCGGTCCGCCGCATCCATCTGGCCAAGGACTTCACGTGAGACGTCGTCCGGCAGGCTTCGCAGTACGTAAGCAACGTCATCGGTGTCCATGCCTTCGGTCGCTTCGGCAAGCAACTCTGGGGCCATTTTGGAGACTAAGGCGTCTTTAACGTCTTCACTGAGTTCGTCAAGGATTTCCCCGTAATCTTCCGGGTCAGTCAGTTGCCAGAGAACGTCACGGCTTTTTCGTGGGGCAGCTTCAAGGAGGTACGCAATGTCTTCGGGTTCCATATCCTGCAATTGGCGGCGGACATGGACAAAACGGCCGTTTTCGAGCGCTTCGGCGATTTCTTGGAGGGCCTGGTGAGCTTGATCGAATTCTATTTGCTCTGCCATTCATTTCCCCCTGGCTAGTGATTGCGACAATGCGTTGAAT
>NZ_WXWP01000146.1:0-44404 GCF_009904765.1 Vibrio sp. V39_P1S14PM300 | reverse complement strand
GTACGGCATTGCTGTCATATTGCTGGTTGTACTGTTCGGAATAATTATGATTTTTTCTCTAATAATTCGGTTTTAACGATTTATTGTGGTCACAAAATACATTTGCTATAAACAAAGCTCGACGACCTTCACGGAATACAGGCATGTCTCACCTCAACTACAACCACCTTTATTACTTTTGGATGGTATGCAAACAAGGCTCAGTCACTAAGGCGGCGGAAGCTTTGTTTCTGACGCCGCAAACTGTCACTGGGCAAATCAAAGCGTTGGAAGAACGGATGGATGGCAAACTGACTAAGCGTAATGGGCGCAGTGTCGAGCCTACCGAGTTGGGTCAACTGGTGTTCAAATACGCAGACCGAATGTTTGGCCTTAGCTATGAGATGCTGGATATTGTCAATTACAGCCAGCGTTCAAACATCCTGTTCGATGTTGGTGTGGCGGATGCGTTGTCAAAGCGATTGGTAAGTAAGATTCTGATGACGACTGTACCAACAGACAACAGCATTCATTTACGTTGTTTTGAGTCGACCCACGAAATGTTACTTGAACAACTGTCGCAACATAAATTAGACATGATTTTATCCGACTGTCCGGTGGATTCCGGTCAGAGCCCGGGGCTGTACAGTAAAAAGTTGGGTGAGAGTAAGATGAGCTTTTTCTGCTCTGGCAATCTGGATAAGGTCAGATTTCCTGCGGTGCTTGAGCAGCGTAAACTGCTGATCCCCGGAAGTCGCACGGCGATGGGGCGTAAAGTACTGCAGTGGTTTGATCGTCAGGGCATTCAGCCCAACATCTTGGGTGAATTCGATGATGCGGCATTAATGAAAGCCTTTGCCCGCTATCACCATGATGTGATTTTTCTTGCGCCTTCTTTATATGTATCAGAAGTGGGGGATGATCTGCCGCTTCAGTTGATCGGACACATCGAGGAGCTAAGAGAAGAATATTATGTCATTTTTGCCGAGAGGATGATCCAACATCCGGCAGTAAAAAACGTTTGTGACGCGGATTTTAGCAATTTGTTTGAATGATTAATTTTATTCTTGTGAACAAATCGATTACTATCTCCGCTGATATTGTAAATTTTTATAAATTCGCTTGACTGACTAGGTTAAACTTGTGAAGTCTGAGATGTACAGTTGTTCCAAGGGATCCCGCCTATGAACCTACAAGAAATGGAAAAAAACTCGGCTAAAGCGGTGGTGTTGCTTAAGGCCATGGCTAATGAGCGTCGGCTGCAGATCTTGTGCATGCTGCATAATCAGGAGCTATCGGTTGGAGAATTGTGCAGTAAACTTGAATTGAGCCAGTCGGCATTATCCCAGCATCTGGCGTGGCTGCGACGAGACGGTCTGGTGCATACACGCAAAGAGGCTCAAACGGTTTACTACACGCTGAGCAGTGATGAGGTGAAAGCCATGATTCATTTGCTGCATCAGCTGTATTGCAAGGAAGCGGCGATGGCGTAAGCCATCGCTTTTTACTTTTTAAGGTAAAATTCAGGTATAAAAAAACCGGCCATGCAGCCGGTTTTTTTCTTCACTGTGTTATCAGAGTTCTATTACAGAGCTTTGATTGCAGCAGAGAAGCGAGACTTATGACGTGCAGCTTTATTCTTGTGAATAAGGCCTTTAGTCGCCATGCGGTCTAGGATTGGTGTAACTGCAGCAAATGCTTCAGTTGCAGCAGCTTTGTCGCCTGCTTCGATAGCAGCAACAGTTTTCTTCATGTAAGTGCGCATCATTGAACGACGGCTAGCATTGTGCTGGCGACGTTTCTCAGCCTGGATAGCGCGCTTCTTAGCAGATTTACTATTTGCCAAGGGTCTAACTCCCAAAAACTTTAGTTCGGTGACAATTTAAGGGCAGGGAATATCCCTCATTAGCACTTAATTGTCAAATGATTTGTGCAAAAACCACTCGAAACCAAACAAATTTTGGTAAGAAAAGGTCTTCGCGGTTAAGATGGCGTGGATTCTAACAGTATTTTTATACCAATGCTAATACTTATCTGCTCTTACGCTGACATTCCTTTCCCGGCGAGGTAGATAATCGGATTTTTAGCTGCTTCGACAGAGGTTAAAGTGAGTAAACGTCTTCTTAAGTCTGGCCTGATCGTCAGTGCCATGACTTTGGTTTCGCGTGTCCTGGGATTAGTCCGGGACGTGGTAGTCGCCAACTTGATGGGCGCAGGGGCTGGGGCTGATGTCTTCTTTCTGGCCAATAAGATCCCCAATTTTTTACGTCGCCTGTTTGCCGAAGGCGCATTCTCTCAGGCGTTTGTTCCGGTCTTAACCGAATCACATGCTCAGGGGGATATGGACAAAACACGTGAGCTGGTTGCTCGCGCTGCCGGGACGCTCGGGGTGATTGTCACCGTGGTTACCCTGCTGGGTATTCTGTTCTCCGGAGCCGTCACTGCGGTGTTTGCGGCGGGGTGGTTCTGGGACTGGCTGAATGGTGGTCCGTCGGCAGAAAAGTTTGAACTCGCCACCTTGATGCTCAAACTGACCTTTCCTTATTTATGGTTCATTACGTTTGTGGCCCTGTCCGGTGCCATCCTCAACACCATGGGAAAATTCGCCGTCTCTTCTTTTACGCCGGTGTTTCTCAATGTGATGATCATCTTTTCGGCTTGGTTTATTTCACCGCAGATGACTCAGCCGGAGATTGGTTTGGCGATCGGGGTGTTTCTCGGTGGTCTGGTTCAGTTTCTGTTTCAGATCCCGTTTCTGATTAAGGCCGGGGTGATGGTCAAGCCGAAATGGGGCTGGCGTGACCCGGGGGTAGTAAAGATCCGGACGCTGATGATCCCCGCGTTGTTCGGGGTTTCCGTCAGCCAGATCAACCTGTTGTTTGACACCTTTATTGCCAGTTTTCTGCAAACCGGTTCAATCAGCTGGCTGTATTATTCTGACCGGTTGCTGGAGTTTCCGCTCGGGTTGTTTGGTATCGCAATTGCCACGGTGATTTTGCCGGCGCTGTCGCGTAAACACGTCGACGCCCAAGGCGAAGGCTTTGCTCACACTATGGACTGGGGGGTGCGTATGGTCACCCTGTTGGGGATTCCCGCAATGTTGGGGTTGATGGTGTTGGCCAAACCGATGTTAATGGTACTGTTTATGCGCGGGGAGTTCAGTCCTCACGATGTGCATCAGGCGTCGCTGTCTCTGCTGGCGTATGCGTCTGGCCTGTTGAACTTTATGCTGATCAAAGTGCTGGCCCCGGGATATTACTCGCGCCAGGACACCAGAACGCCGGTCAAATACGGCATCATTGCTATGGTGACCAATATGGTATTCAACGCGATTTTTGCCTGGATGTACGGTTATGTCGGTCTGGCGATAGCCACGGCCTTGTCGGCATTTGTCAATATGGCGCTGTTGTACCGCGGTCTGCATTTGCAGGGGGTGTATCAGGTAACTCGCCAGACCATCTCTTTCGTGGCGCGTCTGATTGTCGGTGGCGCACTGATGGTCGCAGCAATCCTGTGGGCAGATAAAGACATGTCGGTGTGGCTGAGCTGGAGTGGGTCGTACCGGGCGCTGATGTTGGCGATGCTGATTGGCCTTGGTGCCTTGGTATATCTCATTAGTCTGTTTATCATGGGGATTCGCCTAAAAGACTTAAAAGCAGCGACAGATTAAGATGGATTAGTATATAATCCGTCAGTTTCACACATTGATAATTGAGAATTGCAAGGTTTCAGCGTATCTCCATGGAATTAATCCGCGGTATTCATAACATCAAAGCAAGTCATCATGGCTGTGTTCTGACCATCGGCAACTTTGATGGTGTGCACCTCGGGCATCAACAAGTGTTGAGCCAGGTTTCTGAGCAGGCGAAAGCACTGGACTTACCTTCAGTGGTGATGACGTTTGAACCTCAACCGATGGAGCTGTTCGCGAAAGACAAAGCGCCGGCCCGTCTGACTCGCCTGCGCGATAAGTTTGTGCAGCTCGGGAAACTCAATATCGACAGACTGCTGTGTGTGAACTTTAATGTGCACTTTGCCAACCTGAGTGCGGAACAGTTCATTCGTGACTTGTTGGTCGCAAAATTGGGTGTTAAGTTTCTGGTGGTTGGCGATGATTTTTGCTTCGGCAAAGGGCGCACGGGCAACTTTGCCATGTTGCAACAAGCCGGCCGGGAATACGGCTTTGAAGTCGTCAGTACCCAGAGTTTCTGTTTGCAGCAACAACGTGTCAGCAGCACCGCGATTCGTGAAGCGCTGGCTAGTGATGATCTGGTTGCCGCCAGTAGCATGCTGGGGCGTCAGTACAGCATCAGTGGGCGGGTGTCACACGGCCGAAAATTGGGCAGAACCATAGGTTTCCCAACCGCCAATATCCCGCTCAAGCGTTGCGTGTCACCGGTTTCCGGTGTGTATGTCGTTGAAGCATACGGTTTACAGGACACGCCGGTTGGCGGCGTCGCGAATATCGGCCAGCGCCCGACGGTCAATGGCATTCGCCAACAACTTGAAGTGCATTTGTTTGACTTTCACGGCAATTTGTACGGCAAACAGCTGGAAGTCGCACTGTTACATAAGCTCCGAGACGAGCATAAATTTGAGTCGTTTGATGCGCTCAAACAACAAATTGAATTGGATGCTGAGGCAGCAAGGGTGTGGCTGCGTCGGCTTAAGCGTTAAACGGTTTAGTCCACCGTCTAACATAATGTCTAACTATCGCCCAACATAACGGAATTAAGAATCGATGAGTGAGTATAAAGATACCCTGAACTTACCTGAAACAGGGTTTCCGATGCGCGGCAATCTGGCCAACCGCGAGCCAGAAATGCTGAAGCGTTGGTATCAAGAGGACCTTTACGGCGAAATCCGTAAAGCGAAAAAAGGCAAAAAATCTTTTGTATTACACGATGGCCCTCCATACGCCAACGGTGATATTCATATTGGCCACGCACTGAACAAGATTCTTAAAGACATTATTATTAAATCCAAAACACTTTCAGGTTTTGACGCACCTTACATTCCTGGCTGGGACTGCCACGGTCTGCCTATCGAACTGATGGTAGAGAAAAAGGTTGGTAAGCCAGGTCAAAAAGTTACCGCGGCGGAGTTTCGCGAAAAATGCCGTGACTACGCTGCGGGTCAGGTTGAAGGTCAGAAAGAGAGCTTTAAGCGCCTTGGTATCATGGGTGAGTGGGACAAGCCTTACCGCACCATGGACTTCGACACGGAAGCGAACATCATCCGTGCATTGGGTAAGATTGCTGACCAAGGTCACCTGTTGAAAGGCTTCAAACCGGTTCACTGGTGTACCGACTGTGGCTCTGCATTGGCAGAAGCAGAAGTCGAGTACAAAGACAAAGTCTCTCCTTCGATTGATGTGCGCTTTAAAGCGGCAGACGAAGCGGCGTTGTTGTCTAAATTTGCATTAAGCGAAGGCCACGAAGGTCACGGCGATATTTCTATCGTTATCTGGACCACCACACCTTGGACACTGCCAGCGAACCGCGCGGTGTGTCTGCGTGACGATCTGGAATACGTGTTGATCCAAGTTGAGGGTGACGATGCGTCTGAACGTCAACCTGAGCGTATTATCGTCGCTTCTGAGCTGGCGAAAGACGTGATGGATCGTGCCGGCATCGAGCACTTCCACAATCTGGGCTTTGCGAAAGGCGCGGATCTGGAGTTGACTCAGTACCAGCATCCGTTCTACGACTTTACTGTGCCTGCGATTCTTGGCGATCACGTGACAACAGATTCTGGTACGGGTGTGGTTCACACGGCACCTGGCCACGGCCAGGAAGACTTCGCGGTT
Source organism: Vibrio sp. V39_P1S14PM300 (assembly GCF_009904765.1). Taxonomy (NCBI): domain Bacteria; kingdom Pseudomonadati; phylum Pseudomonadota; class Gammaproteobacteria; order Vibrionales; family Vibrionaceae; genus Vibrio; species Vibrio sp. V39_P1S14PM300. The sequence continues at coordinate 38,616 of NZ_WXWP01000146.1, read as the reverse complement.
GGTCAAAAATACGGTCTGGAAGTCGCGAACCCGGTAGGTTCCAACGGCGTTTACTTGCCAGATACAGAGCTATTTGCTGGTCAACATGTGTTTAAAGCCAATGATGCGGTTGTGGAAACGCTCAAAGAGAAAGGTGCGCTGCTGCATCACCACGCTTACGAGCACAGCTACCCGCACTGCTGGCGTCATAAAACGCCAATCATTTTCCGCGCAACCCCACAATGGTTCGTGTCTATGGACCAGGCTGGCCTGCGTGCAAAAGCACTTGAATCCATCAAAGGTGTTCAGTGGATGCCAGAATGGGGTCAAAGCCGTATTGAAGGCATGATCGAAGGTCGCCCTGAGTGGTGTATCTCTCGTCAGCGCACCTGGGGTGTGCCGATTGCACTGTTTGTGCATAAAGAAACCGCAGAACTTCACCCCAACACCTCTGAGCTGATTGAAAAAGTGGCTCAACTGGTTGAGCAAAAAGGCATTCAGGCTTGGTGGGATGTCGATGCGGCGGAACTGCTGGGCGAAGAAGATGCAGCGAATTACGAGAAAGTACTGGATACACTCGACGTCTGGTTTGACTCGGGTGTGACCCACTTCTCAGTGGTTGATGCTCGTGAAGAATACCACGGCCACAGTGCAGATCTGTACCTGGAAGGGTCTGACCAACACCGCGGTTGGTTCCAGTCTTCACTGATCTCATCGATCGCGATGAAAGGCGAAGCGCCATACAAACAAGTACTGACACACGGTTTCGTGGTTGACGGTCAAGGCCGTAAGATGTCGAAGTCGATCGGTAACGTTGTGGCACCTAAAGATGTGACCAACAAGCTGGGTGCCGACATTCTGCGCCTGTGGGTGGCATCAACCGATTACACTGGCGAAGTCGCCGTATCGGATGAAATTCTGAAACGCAGCGCCGATGCGTACCGTCGCATCCGTAACACCGCCCGTTTCTTCCTGGCAAACCTCAACGGTTTCAACCCAGAAACGGATCTGGTTCCGGCTGACGAAATGGTGGCACTGGATCGCTGGGCGGTTGGTCGTGCACTCGCCGCGCAAGAAGAGATCGTGAAAGCGTACGGTGAATACAACACGCACGCCGTCACGCAGCGTTTGATGCAGTTCTGTTCAATTGAAATGGGCTCGTTCTACCTGGACGTGATCAAAGATCGTCAGTACACCGCGAAACGTGGTGGCCACGCGCAGCGCAGCTGTCAGACCGCACTGTACTACATCGTTGAAGCTTTGGTTCGCTGGATGGCGCCAATCATGTCGTTCACAGCGGACGAGATCTGGAACGAAATGCCGGGTCAACGTGACAAGTTTGTCTTCACGGGGGAATGGTTCGATGGTCTGTTCGGTCTGGCTGAAGGCGAAGAGCTGAACAACGAATTCTGGGCTGAAATTCAGTCGGTGCGTAATGCCGTCAATAAGCAATTGGAAGCCGCACGTAACGAAAAAATCATTGGTGGTGCGTTGCAGGCGTCAGTCACGCTGTACGCTGACGACGCGCTGGCGGCGAAAATCAACAAACTGCAAGATGAGCTGCGTTTTGTGTTGCTAACCTCTGAGGCAGTGGTTAAGCCAGTGAGCGAAAAAGGTCAAGCGGCGCATGCCACTGAACTGGATGGCTTGTTCGTTGAAGTTGCCGCGATTGACGCTGAGAAGTGCGACCGCTGTTGGCATCACACTCCGGATGTTGGCACCATTGTTGGTCACGAAACCATTTGTGGTCGCTGTGTGTCTAACGTCGACGGTGAAGGCGAAGTTCGTCGATTCGCTTAATTTGATTTCACGGCCGCTGCGGTGGCCGTGATAACAGGAATGATGAATGAGTGAACAGACGCTAACTTTAAAACAATCTGGTATTCGCTGGCTGTGGCTGGCTTTGCTGGTGTTTGTTGCCGACATCGGCATCAAGCTGGTGGTGATGAACAGCATGGGTTACGGTTGGGAAAACCGCATAGAGATCCTGCCGTTCTTCAACCTGTTATACGTCCACAACTACGGTGCCGCGTTCAGTTTCCTGAGTGATCAGGCGGGATGGCAACGTTGGTTGTTTACGGGGATTGCTTTTGCAGTCACGGCCATGCTCTCTTACTGGATGAGCAAGTTACCCGCACAAGAGAAGTGGAACAACATTGCGTATGCGCTGATCATTGGTGGCGCGGTTGGCAACGTGTTTGACCGAGTGGTGCATGGTTTCGTGGTGGATTATCTGGACTTTTTTTGGGGAAATCATCACTGGCCAGCATTCAACCTGGCAGACATGGCCATTTGTATTGGTGCGGCGATGATCATTGTCGACAGCTTTCGCAGTAAAGACAAGGCCAAAGGCTGAACCGCCAGCAACTGAATAACCCTAAGCGCCATCCGTTGATTCGGGAGGCGCTTTTTACTATAAAGGCTCGACACAGAGTCAACTCGCGGGCGATGCCCGTCAATTATCAAGGAAGCCCTGACGTGACTACGATTATCCACAATTCAGCAGTGACCCTGCATTTTACGATTAAACTCAGCGATGGCTCGGTGGCCGACAGCACGCACAACATGGGCAAGCCAGCCAAGCTGGTGATTGGTGACGGCAGTCTGAGCGATAATTTTGAACAATGTCTGTTGGGTATGGCACCGAATGAGCAGAAAGCTATTGAACTGAAAGCCGCCGACGCATTTGGTATGCCAAACCCGGACAACATCCATCATATGGATCGCGCCCGTTTTGTCGGTGACGCTGAAGTGGAAGTTGGCACCGTCATGGCGTTCAGCGGTCCGGATGGGATGGAAATTCCGGGGATCATTACCGAGATCGCAGGGGATTCCGTGACCGTGGACTTCAATCATCCTCTGGCCGGACAAGATGTGACTTTTGAAGTTGAGATTTTGTCAGTAGAATAACGCCCCAGACAGAAGAACTCCCATGAGCAATGAAATGAAAATACTGTTAGCAAACCCACGCGGTTTCTGTGCCGGTGTTGATCGCGCCATCAGCATTGTTGAACGTGCGCTGGAAATGTATCAACCGCCGATTTATGTCCGCCATGAAGTGGTGCACAACCGGTTTGTGGTCGAAGGCCTGAAACGTCGCGGTGCGGTGTTTGTCGAAGAGCTGCATGAAGTGCCGGACGACAACATCGTGATTTTTTCTGCTCATGGAGTCTCGCAGGCAGTCCGTCAGGAAGCGAAAGCCCGTGCTTTGACGGTGTTTGATGCCACATGCCCACTGGTCACGAAAGTGCATATGGAGGTGGCGCGCGCCAGCCGTAAGAATATGGAAGTGGTGCTGATTGGCCACGCGGGTCACCCTGAAGTGGAAGGGACCATGGGGCAGTACGCCAGCGATAGCGGTGGTATGTATCTGGTGGAAAAGCCGGCTGATGTCGCGGCGTTGCAGGGCAAAGTAAAGCACCCGGATAATCTTCACTATGTCAGCCAGACAACGTTGTCGGTGGATGAAACCGCCGATGTGATTGAAGAGCTACGTCGGGTATTTCCACACATTCAGGGGCCGCGGAAAGATGATATTTGTTACGCGACTCAGAACCGTCAGGATGCTGTGCGTGAGCTGGCGGAAACGGTGGATGTGATGGTGGTGGTGGGCTCCAAGAATTCGTCCAACTCCACCCGATTGAAAGAGCTGGCTGAGAAACTCGGCACGCCGGGGTATCTGACTGACTGTCCGGAAGACATTCAGCCACAATGGTTTGAGGGCAAACAGAAGATCGGTGTGACTGCCGGGGCGTCGGCGCCGGAAGAGCTGGTTAACCAGATCCTCAATCGAATCCGCGAACTTGGCGCTGAGTCTGTCGAGGAAGTGCTGGGGCGCGAAGAAAACATGTTCTTTGAAGTGCCGAAAGAGCTGCAAATCAAACAGGTTGACTAACCTGGTGATGGAACAATGAGGCGACCTGATGGTCGCCTTTTTTCTATCTCGCGCAGAGTGTTTGGTTGGGGCTGGATGCTCTGCCACAGCAAAGCATCTTGTTCTGGTGGACTTTGCTTACTGAGGCTGCTGTCACTCGCACAAGCAGAGTCATAGTGGTCTTGTGAAAACAAAAAGAGCTCCCGAAGGAGCTCTTTGACGTTTAAGCTAAATCGTTACAAGGTCAGGCGGTCTCCGCCACTGCCTGAGGTTTTTCTTCGTCGCTCAGGGCCATTTCACCTTTGCCTTTTGACGTCTTGATCACGTAGACCATGGCCGCCAGCGAGAATACTACCCCCACGATGGTCGACAGCTGCATTGGCAGACCGAAGCCGAGCGTGCTGCTGTTGAGGATGAAGGTCACACAGACGCTGGTCATGAAGACCGCTGGCACGGTGGTGATCCAGTGCAACTTATTGTGGCGCAGCAGGTAAGCGGATGCGGTCCACAACATCATAACGGCCGTGGTTTGGTTGGCAAAACCGAAGTAACGCCAGATGATACCGAAATCGACTTGAGTCAGTACGCCGCCGATCACGAACAGAGGCACTGCCATCAGCAGACGATTGCGTAGTGTTTTCTGCTCCATATTGAAGTACTCAGCCAGAATCAGGCGGCTTGAGCGGAACGCTGTGTCACCTGAGGTGATGGGCAGGATAACAACACCCAGGAAGGCAATCACACCACCAAAGACACCCAACAGACCGAAAGAAGAGCTGTACACGACATTGCCTGGTCCGCCGTTTTTCACCGCTTCCGACAGCGCATCCAGTGAGCCGAAGAACGACAGGGCGATTGCACACCAAATCAGGGCAATAACGCCTTCGCCGATCATCGCGCCATAAAAGACAAAACGGCCGTTCTTTTCGTTTTCCATGCAGCGTGCCATCAGCGGCGATTGTGTGGCATGGAAACCAGAGATCGCACCACAGGCGATGGTGATGAACAGGGCAGGCCACAATGGCATGTCGTTCGGGTTCAGGTTAGAGAACATATCACTGACCTGGAAATCGCCCATCACCGTGTGTTCACTGGAGACGGCAACGGCCGTCATCAGGCCGACAGACATGAAAATCAGCAGCGCCCCGAACAGTGGATAAAAGCGGCCAATGATTTTATCGACAGGGACAATGGTTGCAATGATGTAGTACGCGAAGATGATCACCACCATGGTTGTCATGCTGACGTTGAGGCTGGTCTGATCGTTAATCAGGTTGGTGATCATGCCAGCAGGTGCGGAGACAAACACCACCCCAACCAGCAGCAGCAGAACAATGGCAAAAATGTTCATAAAATGTTTCGCGCCATTGCCCAAATAACGTCCGGTAATACTCGGAACCGATGCTCCACCATTGCGCACGGACAGCATGCCGGAGAAGTAGTCGTGTACCGCGCCTGCGAAGATACAGCCGATCACGATCCACAGCATAGCGGCAGGGCCGTAAAGCGCTCCCATAATTGGGCCAAAAATCGGACCCACACCAGCAATGTTCAGCAACTGCACCAGGTACACTTTCTTGGTTGACATCGGTACGTAATCGACCCCGTCGGTTTTGGTGTGTGCCGGTGTTTGGCGCTGTTCATTAATACCAAATATTTTCTCGACGAAAGCGCCGTAAATAAAGTATCCGCCGATGAGGGCTGCGACACAGGTTAAGAACCACAACATAGCAATTGTCCCTTGATTAATTGATTAAGCTCAGCCTGGATATTACGTCGCAAGGAGTCGAGAAACATCCGCTTTTACCTTGAGTGGTCGTATCCTGATGTGAGTGGTAGCCAATGACATTGAGCGGTTTTGGTGCGGAGTGAACGGTTGTGGTGCAAGAGGAGTACTGCTCTCCCGGCGAAGCCGGATAGTCTACAATTGGGTAGCAAAAGTATGTCGTTAGTGGCATGTTGGTGGGTAGTACACGCATTGTTATAAAGGAACAAAAATGAAAACAATCATAATATTGAGCGCAGTGGCAATCCTGGCAGGCTGTGCCAGCAGTACCGCAGACTTGGCGCAGCAGGGTAATTGGCATCAAATCGGTTATCAGGATGGCGTGAAAGGGGCGGAGCAGCGCAATTACAAAGAGCTCTCCAAGTATGGCGCGGCCAATCAGGCGGATTACAACCTCGGTTACAGCGAAGGGCTGGACGAGTACTGCAATCCGAACTTTGCCTATCAGATAGGCTTGTCCGGACAGTATTACAGCGGCGTTTGTGAAGGCACCAAAAGCGCACAGAAATTCCGAATGGAATGGCAGCGTGGCTGGAATGACTACAGTACCAACAATTCCGACTACTAAACCGGACGGGATAAGTTCACTATGCAAATGGAAAGTTCTGCGCTGATGTTTGCCGCTGTCGGTGTGGTTGGGCTCGGTTGTCAGTGGCTGGCATGGCGGTTGAGATTGCCGGCGATTTTGTTTTTGTTGCTCGCTGGGATTGTGGTCGGTCCGGTTAGCGGCGTGTTGGACCCGGATCATCTGCTCGGTGATCTGCTGTTTCCGCTTATTTCTCTCGCGGTGGCGGTGATTTTGTTTGAAGGCAGCTTAACACTGAATTTCAAGGAGATCCGTGGCGTCAGCCGTTCGGTCTGGAGCATCGTTACCCTGGGAGCCTTGATTTCCTGGGGGCTAACCAGTGTGGCCGCTCACCATCTGCTGGATTTTGACTGGCCATTGGCGTTGTTGTTTGGCAGCTTAACGGTCGTCACGGGCCCAACGGTGATCGTGCCGTTATTGCGTACCGTGCGCCCGACCAGCAAGCTGGCCAATATTCTGCGTTGGGAAGGCATTTTGATCGACCCGTTAGGGGCGTTATTCGTGGTGATGGTGTATGAATTCATTGTCTCCAACAGCCAGATGCACAGCCTGGAAGTGTTTGCCGCGATCATTGCAGTGGGGGTGATACTCGGTACGGGGGTCGGGGCACTGATGGCACACATACTACGTCGCGGTATGCTGCCGGAATATCTTCAGCCGTTCGCGGTACTGAGTGTGGTGCTGGGGGTGTTCACTCTGTCGAATGCAATAGAGTCTGAAGCCGGACTACTGACGGTGACAGTGATGGGCATGTGGCTGGCCAATGCCAGAGACGTCAATATTCAGCATATTCTTCACTTTAAAGAGCATTTGACTATCTTGCTGATCACGGGTCTGTTTATTTTCCTCGCGGCACGTATCAGTATTGATGAGTTTACCGCGCTTGGCGCAGGTGCTCTGCTATTGTTTGCTTTCATGCAATTGGTCGCAAGACCCGCGTCGATATTTCTCTCTACGCTGCGCAGTAATCTGGCCGTGAGAGAAAAGCTGTTTCTCTCCTGGGTCGCTCCGCGTGGCATAGTGGCGGCATCCATTTCATCACTGTTTGCAATCAAGCTGGTCGAGTATGGTATGGCGGAAGCTGCGTTGCTGGTGCCGCTGACGTTTATGGTGATCATCGGTACGGTGGTACTGCAAAGTGCGACTGCCCGTCCGGTGGCGATCGCTCTCGGTGTGGCGGAGCCTGCTCCGAAAGGCTTTATGTTGGTTGGTGCCAACGAAGTGGCACGTAAAATAGGTCTGGCGTTGGCCAAATACGATCGACGTGTGCTGCTGACAGACTCAAACTGGGATTATATTCGCCAGAGCCGGATGTTGGGACTGGAATGTTATTACGGCAATCCGATTTCCAGCCATGCTGAGGAATACTTGGATCTGATCGGCATCGGTCAAGTGCTGGCGCTGAGCCCGGATCGCCATTTCAACGCCATGGCGTGTATGCAGTTGGTGAGTGAATTCGGTGATCAGAAAGTCTATTGTCTGCAGGACAATAATGGCAACCACGACAAGCACTACGTTGCCGAAGAGTATCGCGGTATGTCATTTCTGGGCGGAGAGGTGAGTTACAAAAAACTCGCCAGTCTGCTTAATCTGGGCGGTGAGATCAAGCACACCAAACTGAGTGACAGTTTTAGCTATCAGGACTATCTGTCACATCACAAAGAAAGCTTTGTACTGCCGCTGTTTTCTGTGGGCGAAAAAGATCGGATTACTATATGCAGTAAACCTGCTGAATTCTGGCCGCAGTCAGGGCACACGGTAGTGTCGATCATTAAATCCAACGAGAGCCGTTAACGGCTCTCGTTGTCGTGATCAACCGCTTTGCGCAGAAATCCCTGATTGCTGTCGAGTTTCGCTTTGGCTTGCTGGTAATCCATGCCTGTCAGTTGCATCAGTATGGCCACTTTGGCGTTGTTGTCGCTGCGCGCCAGCAGTGATCGTGCTTCAGCATAATCGCAATCGGTGGCCTGCACGACGATACGAGCGGCACGGGCGACCAGCTTTTTGTTGGTCGCTTTCACATCCACCATCAGGTTTTGATAGCTTTTCCCCAAGCGGATCATCGAGGCGGTTGTCAGCATGTTCAGAACCAGCTTTTGCGCCGTCCCGGATTTGAGTCGGGTAGAGCCGGTCAGGGCTTCCGGACCGACCACCGGGCTGATGGCAATGTTAGCCAGATGGGCAATCGTCGAGTCTGGATTACATGAGAGTGCGACTGTGGTTGCGCCGAGCTGATTGGCGTATTCAAGTGCGCCAATTACGTAGGGGGTCCGGCCACTGGCGGCGATACCCACCAGCACATCCTGCTCGCTAAAACGGATGCGCTGCAAATCTTCCATCCCCAACTGTGGGGAATCTTCAGCCCCCTCTTTGGCTTTCAGGATCGCTTCCGGTCCTCCTGCAATCAGGCCCAGTACCATCTGATCCGACACGCCAAAGGTCGGAGGGCATTCCGACGCGTCCAGCACGCCAAGTCGACCGCTGGTTCCCGCTCCGATGTACACCAGCCGGCCGCCGTGTTGAAAAGCTTTGGTAATACAATCCACCGCGTCGGCGATCTCCGGCAGCACTTTTTCTACCGCCAGCGGGACCAGTTTGTCCTGTTGATTAAGGCGTTTAACGATTTCAAGTGAAGGCAGCAGATCGATGTCCATGGTGTCCGGGTTACGCCCCTCTGACACCAAATGAGACAGCGCTGCAAGTAATGCATCGTTAGTCATGATATTCCTTATGATTGACGGCTAAGCAAAATAAAGAACGCCCAGCGACGCCAGCTTACTGGCTCCGGTCACTTCAGGCAAATTGCTTGGCAGGTTATGGATACGGCGTTGTGCCAGCCAGGCAAAGGCCATGGCCTCCATGTAGTCGCTGTCGACCCCGCGCTCACTGGTCTGAGCCACGGCCCAGTCTGGCAATAAAGCGGCCAGACGCTCCATCAGCAGCGGGTTGCGTGCTCCACCGCCACACACCAACAGCTCTGGCGCAGGGCCGGAGTGAAACGCGCCGACTTCGTTGGCGATGGTTTGGGCGGTGTATTCGCACAGAGTGCGCTGCACATCGGCGGCGCTTAGCTCAACGTCTTGCAACTGCGGCATTAACCACGGCAGATTAAACAGTTCACGTCCGGTGCTTTTCGGGTACGGCTGAGTCAGATAAGGCTCTTGCAGTAGTCGCGCCAGCAACGCTGGCACTACGTCTCCCTGGCGCGCCAGACGGGCATCCTGATCATACTTGAATCCGTTGTGCTGTTGACACCAGGCATCCAGCAGCAGGTTGCCCGGACCGGTGTCGTAGCCCAGAACGTGTTCGCCTGGACGAAGAACAGAGATGTTTGCCACGCCGCCAATATTGAGTACCACCACGCTGGAGTCGGTGGAGTGGAAAATTGTCTGGTGAAAAGCGGGTACTAAAGGTGCGCCCTGGCCGCCCAGCGCCATGTCTTTGCGGCGAAAATCGGCCACGGTATCAATGGCGGTTTGCGTGGCGACAATATTGGCATCACCGAGCTGCATGGTGAATGGTGCGGTACCGGACGGTTGATGGAATACTGTCTGTCCGTGGTTACCGATCGCGCGGACTTGCGCCGCCTCGTAACCGGATTTGTCCAGTAAAGCATTGACGGCATCCGCGAACAGATGACCGAGCAGGTGATCCAGTTCGCCGATTTCCACCAGATTGGTGGACTGACCTATACACACGTTAAGCAGGCGCTGTTTGAGAGCGTCCGGCATCGCGTATTCGTCGTACGCCAGCAGTTCAATGTCTTGATTTTCGATGGCCACCAGAGCGGTGTCGACACCGTCGAGGCTGGTACCGGACATTACGCCGATATAAAGTTCACGAGTCATGGTGTTCTCCTGCCAGTTGATGCGCCAACCGTGTGGCACCGTCGAGTGCATCGCCTTGCGCTATGATGCAGCGTGCCTGCCACGGTAGTGAAAGGCGTGATTGATAGTATTGTCCCAGACTACCGAGAAAAACGATAGCTAAGTCATTATTTTTGCAGCAATCTTTCACAAGCTGCTCAATATGCTGTCCGCCCCGCTGAAGAATATCACAACTGACGCTGCACCCTTGCTGCGCATGGCTCAGCACCAACGGTGCCAGAGCCGCATAAGCGCAGGCGTCAGCCTGTTTGAGCCAGGTTAGAATGGCAGCGCGCTGGCTGCCGAGTGAGGTCGCCAGCGTCAGAGTCAGCGGATTGGATTCATTGTTTTCATAGCTGCGGATCAGTGCCCGGACGGCCTGCATCCCCAACCAGGCACCGCCGCCCTGATCACCAATGGGGAAGCCCCAGCCGCCAAGCAGTGTGATATCCCCATTGGCTTCCAGCCGGGTAGCAACGCTCCCGGTACCAATGGCCAGGCAGTTGACCGGTTCGCCCCGATTGGCACCCAGCAGCGAAATATGGGCATCGGAGGTGATCTGAAGGTGCGGGCAGAACGATAATGCCTGCTCTAGCCCGGCTTTGAGGTGTGGATTGCCGCTGCCGGCCACTCCAATGGCGACAGCGCACTGCGCGGGGTTCAACTGATGGCTGGTCAGTTGCTGAGTGATCGCCTCACTCAGCAGCGCGTAAGCGTGTTCGCCCTGTTGCGTCAGGGAGGACGGCCCGAGGGTATGCTCGCTGATCGGGATGGGGCCGGATTCAATTAATGCAGACAGACGCAGAGCGGTTTTGCTGCCGCCGCCGTCCACGGCCAGAAGATGGCTGATCATGAGCGTGCCGCCTGCATCTGGCTATGCTCTTGGGGCTGTGCTTTACCGCTCAGACACACCAGTAGGGAAACCAGCGTTCCGACACATAACTGGTAAGGGAAAGCGAGGCGAATGCCCACCCACTGTGGATAGACGATAGTCATCACACTGTCCCAGACGTAAGCCTGGAGCAACAGAGTGGTGGTAAACCCTGCCAATAATGCCCAGCCAACCGACGCCTGATTGCCGCGCTGGGTAAACAGAGCCGTAAAATAGACCCCCAATAGGCCAGTGTAGGCAAACACCATGACGCTCAAAGCGAAAGACAGCAGGGGCATGTCGGTGTATTGCTGCCAGTAGTAGCATAAAATCCCCATGCTTCCGAGTGCGGCGGCGGCCACGGCCATGCCCACCCGGCCAGCTTTTACATAGTGCATCTCACTTTGCTGACCATGACGAGCTTCTTTCCATGGCCTATACAGATCCTGAATGGCAACCGATGACATTGAGTTGAGGCCAGAGTTGAGGGTCGACAGTGCCGCAGCGACCACCCCGACAGTTACCAGACCACGCAGTCCAGCAGGCATTTCGTTTAACACGTAGTACATGAAAATAGTGACTTTCTCGCCATTGAAGCTTTGTACCACGTTCTTGCTGGCCATGCCCATCAGATCCGGACGTTGGTAGAAGATATACAATAACAAGCCGATCGACATGAAGAACAGTACCACAGGAATGGCGTACAAAATGGAGTTGATCATCGCCTGAGAGCCTTGTTTGGCATCTTTACAGGTCAGGACGCGTTGGGTCATGTCCTGATCCAGACCAAATGCGCCGATATTGAGCAGGACAAAGCCAGTGATACACGCCCAAAAACTGAAGGTGCCGGCCGGACTGAAATCAAGACGAAAATCCAGAAACGTCAGTTTGGATAACTGATCATTTCCCGGCGATTCCAACGCCTGAATGATTTGGCCCAAGTCTGCCGGGATCTGGCTCAGCAGGTAGACGATCACTGCCAGGGCTGCGCCGACATACACGATCAGCTGGATCAGATCACTCCAGATCACCGAGCGAATACCACCCATGTAGGTGTACGCCAATCCGACTACCACCAAAATCATCACCGAAGTGATCACACTCTGTGGCTCGATATTGGTAAACAGGATCATCGATACCGCAATGGCTGCCATATAAAGTCGTGAGCCTGAGGCAAAGACCCGTCCGATCAGATACATGCTGCCTGCGCGGCGTTTGGTCTTCTCGCCGAAACGCACCTGCAGCAGTTCATACACTGTGGACACTTTGCTCTGATAAAAGCGGGGGATCAAAACCCAGGCGACAAACAAGGCACCAATCACGGCTCCGATGTTGGTCGCCAGATAGGTCAGATTGCCGCGGTAACTTGATTCCGGGCCGCCGAGAAATGTAGCGGCAGATTGTGAGGTGGCCAGCACTGAAACTGCGACGACCCACATTGGCATCGCGTTGCCGCCTAAGAAATAGTCTTTGGTTGAGGTTATCTTGACGCGGCTGAAATACCAGCCCGTGTAGGCGATGATGGCAAAGTAGATCGCAAAGACCATCCAGTCCAGCGAAGTAAACAAGGAATTCATAGCAGCTCCATAGCGATGAATGGACGGCAAGTCCGGCATCTGTTCAGCATGGCGCGGGTCCTGCCAATCCGCAAAAGCTATTCCGCGGCGGAATCGTTACCGGGCAGGTTGTATGAGCACGCTCTCAGTTTTGAGCATAAACTATTCCTGACATGGCTAATACAAGGAATAGTTATTCTTAGGTTAAGCTGATATCTACGATGGAGAACACGCAGATGAACGGACTCGCCAAACTCACTGCCCTGCTGCCAAAATTGTCGCCATCAGACAGCCGGATCGCGCACTATCTGTTGGATCACCCTCAGCAGGTGAAACAGTCGTCTTCGCCTGAGCTGGCGAGGGAGATTGGTGTCAGCCAGTCGACCATCGTCAAATTCAGTCAGAAGTTGGGGTATCAAGGGTTCTCTGAAATGAAACTCAAGTTGTACGAAAATGCGCTTGCCTATCAGCCCGTATCCCGCAAAATAATTCACGGCAGTATCAGTCGTAATGATCCGCCGGAACAGGTGATGGCCAAGCTGCTCAGCAGTAAACAACTGTCTCTTGAGCGTACCGTGTTGCTCAATGAGGGCCAGCACCTGACCCACGCTGCGGGGTATCTGCATCTGGCGAACAAAATCCAGATCGCCGGGGTTGGGGCTTCGTCGCTGGTGGCCAAAGATCTGGCCTACAAGTTGATGAAAATTGGCCACGCGGTGCATACAGAGCCGGATGCGCATATTCAAATTGCCAACGCCGCGGCTCTGACTGAGGCAGACGTGTTGATCGCTTTGTCGTACTCTGGCCGCAGTCAGGAAGTGCTGAAAATTGCTCAGCTGGCACGCAGCCGCGGAGCGAAAGTGATTGGTGTTACCCAACTGGCGCCAACACCGCTGGATAAGCTCTGTGACATAAAACTGGTCAGCGCGGCCGATGAGGAGCAGATCCGCAGTTCATCCATCACGGCGCGTGACAGTCAGTTGCTGGTGACCGATCTGCTGTTTATTGCGCTGACGCAGCAGGAAGAACAGGCTGATCAGTTGATAGAACAAAGTAAGTCCGCTGTGGCAACACTCAAACAATAAAGGAACAAGTATGGGACCGTTATGGCTCGATGTGGAAGGTTGTGAACTGACCGCAGAAGATCGTGAAATTCTTCAACACCCGACGGTGGGCGGGGTCATCCTATTTGCCCGCAACTATCACGACAATCAACAATTACAAGCGCTGACGAAAGCGATGCGGCAGGCGGCTGGCCGGTCCATCCTGATTGGCGTGGATCAGGAAGGCGGACGGGTGCAGCGCTTTCGTGACGGCTTTTCACTGATCCCGCCCGCGCAGCAGTATGCGTTGCACGATGAAGGTGAAAATCTTGCCCGTCAGGCGGGTTGGCTGATGGCCGCTGAGTTGATTGCCCATGACATTGACCTGAGCTTTGCGCCTGTGCTGGACAAAGGGCATGATTGTAAGGCAATCGGCAACCGCGCATTTGGCGACGATGTGGATACCATTGTTCGTTTCAGTCATGCGTTTATGCACGGCATGAAGTCGGCGGGCATGGCAACCACAGGAAAACATTTTCCGGGGCATGGCGGCGTGATTGCTGATTCGCATTTGGAAACCCCGTTTGATGAACGCGACGATTTGTTCACCAATGACATGCGTATTTTTAAAGCGCAGATTGATGCTGGCGTATTGGATGCGATGATGCCAGCGCATGTGATTTATCCGCACTACGATGCGCAGCCCGCCAGTGGCTCGGAATACTGGCTTAAGCAGGTTTTGCGTCAGCAACTTGGTTTTCAAGGCCTGATTTTTTCCGACGATCTGACGATGGAAGGAGCGGCGGTCATGGGCGGTCCGGCTGCCAGAGCGCATCAGGCACTGGTTGCCGGGTGTGACATGGTGCTGGTGTGCAATCAGCGTGATGCGCAGGTCGAAGTGCTCGACAATCTGCCCATTATGGATGTGCCTGCCGCAGTACCTTTGCTTAAAAAAGCCAGCTATTCACTGCAGGAATTACGTGGTTCGCAGCAATGGCAGCAAGCCTCACAAGCGATGCAGCGTATGCTGGAAGCCTGATCCTCTGAGCCGCTTTGGCGGCTCTGTTCAGTGAAACCCTAACATCTCTTTAAGGTTTTTCAGATAACGCCGGCTGACCGGCACTTTGTGTTCGCTCAGCGTGACAATTTCCGCCAGCCCGTTCTCCAGCAGTTTGATTTCTTTGATCGCCTTGATATTAATCAGATACTGGCGATGACAGCGCACCAGTGGCGTTTTCTCCTCCAGCACTTTTAGTGTCAGCTGGCTGGTGGCCGTTTGTTCATGCGTCTGGATTTGCACACCGCTGATGTCGCTGAAGGCACACTCTACATCCTGAGTCGGAATGATCACAATGCGATTGTGGCCGAAGCACGGCACCTGAGCGAGCGAAGAGGGCGCCAGAATCGAGATGTCCTGGTTGGGACGCTGACTTTTGACCAGGCGTTTGATGGTTTTCTTCAATCGCTCGGTATCGACCGGTTTGAGCAGATAATCAAACGCATTGTCTTCAAATGCCTGAACGGCGTACTGATCGTAGGCCGTCACAAACACCACTTTAGGCATGGTGTCCGGGTCGAGTATGCCCAACAGTTCGATGCCGGTGATCTGGGGCATCTGAATATCCAGAAAGACCACATCGGGTTTGAGCTGGTTGATTTTCTTAAGACCTTCAATGGCGTTACTGGCCTGATCCATCACCTCTATCTGGCCGGTTTCTTCGAGCAGTTCGCTCAGCTCTTCACGCGCGAAGAGTTCGTCGTCAATGACAAGTGCTGAAAGCATGTGACTACCTTAGTACGTTCCCTGATGTGGAATAATAAAACTCATTCTGGTGTATTGGTTCGCGGCAACATCGATCTGCAACGCGGCGAGACGACCAAATTTATTGGTCAGCCGCTTGTCCACAATTTGCATGCCGAGCCCGGTGTGTGCCTCCTGCGGTGGTGTATACAGCCCCGCATTGTCTTCCACCACGATCCGATCTCCGTCCGGCAGCGGCTGAGAGTATATGCGAATGTGCCCGTCTTCAAGTAATTGCGACGTACCGTGTTTGATTGCATTCTCCACCAATGGCTGCAATGTAAAGCTTGGCAGATTTCGTTCCAGAAGCGAGTCGTTGATGTTGATCTCGACCTCTAAGCGGTCGGAGAAGCGCGCGGTTTCGATCGTCAGGTAGGCGTTGACGTGCGCCAGTTCCTCTTTGAGGGTCACGGTCTCGATGTTCTGTTTGAGGTTGCTGCGAAAAAACTGCGATAAATGTTGGATCAGAGCGCGCGCTTTCTCAGGATCCCGACGAGTGATGGCACTGATGGTATTGAGGGCATTGAACAGGAAGTGCGGATTGACCTGGGCATGCAGCAGTTTGATTTCCGCCTGAGACAACAACAGTTGCTTTTGCTGATATTCACCATAGAGGATCTGACTGGAGAGCATTTGTGCGATGCCTTCAGCCATCGACATATTGATGGTCGAAAACAATTTACGCTTTGGTTCATAGAGTTTGATCGTGCCAATCACTCGATCCCCGGCGCGCAGTGGGATGATCAGCGCAGAGCCCAACTTGCAGTCTTTCGATAAAGAGCACTGATAGGGGCTGTCTTTACCGTCGAGGTAAATGATGTCGTTCTGTGCAATCGAGTCGAGCGTGCTTTGCGATGAGATCGGCGTGTTCGGTTTGTGGTGATCATCGCCAATCCCGACAAAGGCCAGAATTTTCTCTTCATCGGTGATCGATACGGCGCCCACGTTGGTTTCTTCGTACACGATCCGGGCGATTTTTTCCGCATTGCGGGTGTTAAACCCAGACGCCAGAATGCCCACAGATCGATCCGCAATATTGAGTGCCCGGCGGGAAAACGTGGCGGAGTATTCTTCAAAGATGGTTTTGCGATCCTGCAGTATGCTCATAAACAGCGCGGCCCCGACCGAGTTGGCGATGATCATGGGGGCCGCAATCGCCGACACCAGCACATAAGCCTGATCAAACGGTTTAGCAACCAATAAAATGATCAGCATCTGGACGATTTCTGCCACCAGAGTGATGGAAAACACCACACTGGGGTTAAACAGCGAAGCCGTTTTGCCTCTGCGCAGCAGATAAGTATGCAACAAGCCACCAATCAGGCCCTCTGCTGTGGTGGATATGGCACAGGCGAGATCAGTAAAGCCACCCAGTGAGTAGCGGTGCATGCCACCGGTAAAGCCAACCAGAAACCCGACCACCGGCCCGCCAAACAGTCCGCCCATCACGGCACCGATGGCTCGGGTATTGGCAATCGCATCATTGATCTGCAAACCGAAGTAAGTCCCCATAATACAGAACAGCGAAAATAGAACATAAACACTGAGTTTGTGACTTAATCTGCTGGAGATGTTTAAAAGCGGCAGGAAGATGGGGGTTTTACTTAGCATGTACGCCAATACCAGATAAACACACATCTGTTGCAGCAGCGAGAGAATAAGGTCCATAGTCAGTTCCATCGGGGTCTTCCGCATATTTTAGGTAAGTTGATACCAAGAAAATACGCTCTGTCCGTGTTTTTTTGATTAAAGAGTTAATATATTGCGTAGTAAATAATAATTTACACTAAATGTTTTTATTGCTTTACGCTTGCATTCTATTTTTAGCCTGATAAGGTAAGTTTTGTTGAGTTTATGAGCTCAATGTTACGTTTGGTGTAAATTTAAATATACAGGTGTTAAGATGCAAAAAAGTGAATTGAGCAACATTAATATTATGGAAGAGCAGGTGCTGATCACACCGGATGAGCTCAAGGCAAAGCTGCCCTTGAGTGATAAGGCTCGTCGCTTTATTCAAGAGTCCCGTCAGACCATTGCCAACATTATCCATAAAAAAGATCACCGCCTGCTCGTGGTATGTGGTCCTTGCTCTATTCACGATATCGACGCCGCCAAAGATTACGCCAAACGTCTGAAAGCCCTGTCTGAACAGCTCAATGATCAATTGTATATCGTGATGCGTGTGTACTTTGAAAAACCGCGTACCACAGTCGGCTGGAAAGGGTTGATCAACGATCCACACCTGGATGGCAGTTTTGACATTGAACATGGTTTGCATGTTGGGCGTCAATTGTTGGTGGAACTGGCTGAGATGGAAATCCCGTTAGCGACGGAAGCCCTCGATCCTATCAGTCCGCAGTACTTGGCCGACACCTTCAGTTGGGCTGCCATCGGTGCCCGCACAACGGAGTCTCAGACTCACCGTGAAATGGCCAGTGGCTTATCGATGCCCATCGGGTTTAAAAACGGCACAGACGGCAGCCTGGCTACCGCTATCAATGCGATGCAGGCGGCTTCTTCCAGCCACCGTTTTATGGGGATCAGCCGGGAAGGCCAGGTGGCTTTGCTGACCACACAAGGTAACCCGAATGGTCATGTGATTCTGCGTGGCGGCAAGCAGACCAACTACGATTCGGTCTCCGTCGCTGAGTGTGAGCAGGAAATGAGCAAGTTAGGGTTGGAAGCGTCTCTGATGGTGGACTGCAGCCATGCTAACTCGCGCAAGGACTACCGTCGTCAGCCGCTGGTGGCAGAAGATGTGATCCATCAGATTCGTGAAGGTAACACGTCGGTCATTGGCCTGATGTTAGAGAGCCATATCAACGAAGGTAACCAGTCATCTGATCTTGCACCAAGTGAGATGGAGTACGGTGTGTCGATCACCGACGCCTGTATCAATTGGGGGGCAACTGAGGCACTATTGCGTCATGCTCATGAAGAGCTGGTGCCGTTTTTGGAAAACCGTCTCAAAGGTTAAGTGAAAGGAAAGTTGGATGGCTGTAGAACTGAATGAACTGCGCGAGCAGATTGACAGTGTCGATAAACAGATACTCAATTTGCTGGCCGAGCGCTTGTCACTGGTAGAAAAAGTCGGAGAGGTGAAAAGTCAGCACGGCCTGCCGATTTATGCCCCGGATCGCGAAGCGGCGATGCTGGCTTCTCGCCGTGAAGAGGCTGAAAAAATCGGCGTTCCGCCGCAGTTAATTGAAGACATTCTGCGCCGGACGATGCGCGAATCCTACGCCAGTGAAAAAGATTCGGGTTTCAAGTGCCTTAATCCAGAGTTGCGTTCTGTGGTGATTATCGGTGGTCACGGTCAACTGGGGGGCTTGTTCGCCCGGATGTTCCGTCTGTCCGGCTATACGGTAAAAATCTTGGGCAGCAAAGATTGGGATCAGGCCGATGAACTGCTCGCGGACGCTGGGTTGGTCGTGGTGACGGTACCGATTCACCTGACGCAGGGGGTGATCGAACGTTTAGGCCATTTGCCACACGACTGCATCCTGTGTGACCTGACGTCAATTAAATCCAAGCCATTGCAGTCGATGCTTCACGTACACTCCGGACCGGTTGTCGGGTTGCATCCAATGTTTGGCCCCGACGTACCGAGTCTGGCAAAACAGGTGATCATCTACTGCAACGGGCGTGGCAGCGAGCAATATCAATGGTTGCTGCAACAGTTCTCTATCTGGGGGGCGAGTTTATGCCTGATCGATGCCGGTGAACATGACCATGGGATGACCCTGATTCAGGCGTTACGTCACTTTACGTCGTTTGCTTACGGTCTGCATCTGAGCCGTGAGAATCCCGATCTGGACAAACTGGTTCAGCTCAGCTCACCCATTTATCGCCTTGAACTGGCGATGGTCGGTCGACTGTTCGCTCAGGATCCCAATCTGTACGGAGACATTATTCTGTCTTCAGACGAGAATATTGAGATGATCAAACGCTTCCATCGCTGCTTTGGTGAAGCGCTGCACATCCTGGAAGGGCATGACAAACAGGCGTTTGTGACCAGTTTTAATCAAGTCAGTGAGTGGTTTGGCCCGTACTCACAACAGTTTATGCGAGAGAGTCAGAACTTGCTCAAGCAGGCCAATGATTCCATCCATCGCGGCTAAAATTGCGTAGATGTGGTACAAAAAGAGCAGCCCGAAGGCTGCTCTTTTTAATGGGGGCTCGGCGAGTCTGCATCGCGGCGCTCGTCGTTGCTGGCGGTTCGGACAGACTCGTTCGGGTAAGGGTGCTGAGTGAGTGCGACCTGCAACTTGACGACCTGATTGACCTGAGCGACCAGTGAAGCCCATTTAACGTGCTTCTCAGCTTTGAACAGCGATTCAAAGTTTTCAGGTGTCCAGGACATCAGGTTGTGCGGGTTAAGGGGGCGTCCAAGAAAACGCACTTCATAGTGCAGGTGTGGGCCGGTGGAGTTTCCCGAGTTGCCGCACTCTGCAATCAGATCGCCTTTGCTGACAAACTGGCCAGCGCGAACTTTGAATGCTTTCAGGTGAGCGTAAGAGCTGGAAAAGCCGAACGCGTGTTGTAAGGTCAGGTAGTGGCCGTACCCCTGGGCACTGGGCCGGGCTGACTCCACCACGCCATCGGCGGGGGCGTACACGGCTTCTCCCATATTACAGGTCAGGTCGATCCCCGCGTGGGTATGGCGTTTACCTGAAATCGGATTGATCCGGCTGCCAAATTCCGATGACACCCGGTTGTAGTTAAGCGGGGTATCGTTTGGGATCATGCGAAACAAGGTGGCGCGCACTGCTGAGTCAATCGCGGCGGCGTCAAGACGCTGCTCGAGACTGTCTTCATCCTCAGGCTGGCTGTCGCTGGCAAGGCCAAGTACGGATTCCACATCATAGACCCGGCGGCCGAGCAGTTGAAGCTGATTACGTTTGGTCTCCAGCTCCTGGCTCAGAGCATGCGTTTCATCCTGTTGTTCGCTGTTGAGTTGGGTCAGGTAGGTGACCTGGGTCTGCTGCTTAATCAAAGCGCTTTCAAGCTGATGTTTTTGCGTGTAGAGGTACAGCAGCGCGGAGCCTGACAGCAGGCTGAACGACAGCAGACCAGCGGCAACAAGTCCGCTTGTTATCAGGCCTTTTTTTGACAAATAAAAGCTGCGATCCCCTGATGGTGTGGGAATCGAAATAGTAATACGTTGTGACATCTCGGGTGTGCTACTCGGCGCTATCGCCTAAATCTGTCAGGTGTTTCAGCTCTCTGTGTAACAGAGCGTCGTCACCGACATTGAGTTCGACCAACCGCTTCAAGTGTCCGATACTTTCAATATCAATATGATCAATGCTGGCACGGAGCATATTGCTATTCATACTAACCACTTTGGCAACCAAGCCGATAGAGACATCACTGTCAGGAAGCGAAAACTGAATATCTACGGTAGCGTCTGCGTTAAGTTGGGTTATGTCCGCATCGACAGACAGGAGTAACCCGTGGAGAGACAGATCGTGGATTTTACCATCCAGGGTCACGTCTCCCTGCCGGAGCTGTGCAGGCGCCTGATAAATCACGCGTGAAAAACGACGTCGTTCCATCTGAATGCACCTTACTGAGTGAGTATTGCTAACAGCATAGCAAACCACACCTTTATACGATGTGTCGTTACTCCGAAAAGGAGCATGGAGTCTGACGTCTCGCGGATTTTGTCACCGCAAAGAATAAAGGCCGCTATGATAGCGGCCTTTGCACAAAATACAAGCAGGATTATTTCGCAATACGTTTGTACTTGATGCGGTGTGGTTCTGCTGCTTCAGGGCCCAAGGTTTTCTTCAGCCAATCCATGTACTCGGTGTAGTTCCCTTCGTAGAAGTTCACCTGACCTTCATCACGGTAGTCGATGATGTGCGTCGCGATACGGTCGAGGAACCAACGGTCGTGCGAGATCACCATGGCACAGCCAGGGAATTCCAGCAGAGCTTCTTCCAGTGCACGCAGGGTTTCTACGTCCAGGTCGTTGGTCGGTTCATCGAGTAGCAACACGTTGCCGCCCGCTTTCAGCAGTTTGGCCAGATGGACACGGTTACGTTCACCACCAGACAGCTCGCCGATGACTTTCTGCTGATCTGAGCCTTTGAAGTTGAAGCGCGAACAGTATGCGCGCGCCGGAATTTCAAAGTTGTTGATCTTGATGATGTCAGCGCCTTCCGAAATTTCCTGGAATACGGTGTTCTTATCGTTCATTGAGTCGCGGAACTGCTCAACAGACGCCAGCTTCACCGTATCTCCCATTTCGATGCTGCCTGAATCCGGTTGCTCGGTGCCGCTCAGCATCTTGAACAGGGTCGATTTACCCGCACCGTTGGCACCGATAATGCCGACGATCGCCCCTTTGGGCATATTGAACGACAGGTCATCAATCAGGACGCGTCCATCGAATGACTTAGTCAGGTTTTTCACTTCAATGACTTTGTCACCCAGACGTTCACCTGGTGGGATAAACAGTTCGTTGGTTTCATTCCGTTTCTGGTGGTCATTGTTCTGCAGTTCCTCAAAGCGGGCCATACGCGCTTTGGATTTGGCCTGACGACCTTTCGGGTTCTGACGTACCCACTCCAGTTCTTTCTCGATGGTCTTTTGACGAGCTTTTTCCTGAGACGCTTCTTGCTGCAGACGCGCATCTTTCTGCTCTAACCACGAGGTGTAGTTGCCTTCCCATGGGATACCTTCACCACGGTCCAGTTCCAGAATCCAGCCCGCAGCATTGTCGAGGAAGTAGCGGTCGTGGGTAATCGCAACCACGGTTCCGGTGTAGTCGACCAGGAAACGTTCCAGCCAGGCCACGGACTCTGCGTCCAGGTGGTTGGTTGGTTCGTCGAGCAGCAGCATGTCTGGTTTTTCAAGCAGCAAACGGCAAATCGCGACACGGCGGCGTTCACCACCAGAAAGATGGGCGATTTTCTGATCCCACTCCGGGAGACGCAGGGCGTCTGCCGCGCGTTCGAGTGTGTTGTCGAGGTTGTGACCGTCTTTGGCCTGGATCAGCGCTTCCAGTTCACCCTGCTCTTTGGCCAGTGCATCGAAGTCTGCGCCGTCTTCTGCGTAAGCTGCATATACCGCATCAAGACGCTTTAGTGCGTCTGCCACATCAGAAACGGCTTCTTCGACGACTTCACGTACGGTTTTGGATTCGTCCAGAACCGGTTCCTGAGGCAGGTAGCCCACATTAAGGCCTGGCTGCGGACGCGCTTCACCATCAATGTCAGTATCAATGCCTGCCATGATGCGCAGCAGGGTCGATTTACCTGCACCATTAAGGCCAAGAACACCGATTTTTGCACCCGGGAAGAAGCTTAGAGAGATGTCTTTCAGAATTTGGCGCTTAGGTGGCACGATTTTGCTCACCCGCGACATGGTATATACGTATTCAGCCATTGCCGATCGTTCCTAAGTTTAAAACCAAGTAAAGGCAACATTTTATACCAAAGCCCTGCGTTTTGTTACCTCCTGAATGTGAAGGAAAGTGAATTTCGCTGTTTCATGGTGTGAAATAATACGTCGTTGAGTGCATATGTCGCACTTTTATGAATTTATGATTATTTACAGCTAATTTACATCCGAATGCTTTACATTTTTCCCTAGAATTAGGGTAATGAGAGGCGTTATTAAACTGAATAAACTATAGGATGAGAGGCGCATGACGCGAACGAGTTTTTCAAAACCGCAAAGCATTCTTTCGTCGGTGGTGGTGATCGCATCACTGGCCAGCGGTACCGCGTGGGCAAACTCTGATAAAGCACTGGAAACCCAACGTAAACTTTACGATCAGGCGCAGACGCTTCTGGACGCTAAAGAGGTCGATGCGTATCAACGGATGCGTTACAAAATTGCCGATTATCCACTGACCCCGTACGTCGATTACCGGACCTTTTTGATTGATCTTGGTGACAAGAGTCCGAGTGAGGTGACAAGTTTTATCGCTGAACACAAGGAGTTTCCTTTCTCGGCACGAGTCAGTGCTCCGTACCTGGCGGCACTTGCCCGTCAGCAGCAATGGCAGACGTTCTTAACTTTCCAGCCACAGCTTCCGTCTGGTGAAACTTATCAGTGCTATTACTATTACGCCAAATACAAAACGGGCAAAAAGCAGGAAGCGTTTGATGGCGCTAAACAGATGTGGCTCAATGGACACAGTGTGTCTGATGCGTGTGATCCACTGTTCAGTGTCTGGGATAAAGCAGGCTACAAAACGGACGAGTTAGTGATGCAGCGAATGCTGCTGGCATTCGATAATCGTAACAGTGCGTTACTGAGTTACCTGCAAAAACAGCTCAAAAGCAACGACGCCAAACAAACCGCGAAAGCCATGCAGGATTTGCTGGCGAAACCACAGTCGGTGCAAAGCTACGCCGCATCACACAGCGCCAGTGAACATAACCGCCGGTTAGTGAAACGTTCTCTGGAACAGTGGGCCCGCCGCAACCCGGAAGCGGTTCAGCGTGCCTATGAGTCGGTGATGACCACGCAGAAATTCAGCGCAGAACAGCGTCAGGAGATGGCGGATTTCATTGCACTGCGGCTGATGAATACGGATTCATCAACCGCAGCGGCGTGGCGGGATAAAATGGTCCGCAGTTCGCAGAATGGGGATTTGATTGAGCGACGCATTCGTCTCTCTATTCAGGAGGCTGACTGGAAGGCGGTGCAAAGTTGGATTACCGTTTTACCAGAATCGCTCAAACAGGATATGCGTTGGCAGTACTGGCAAGGACGTACAGACATTGCTCTGGGGAAAAAAGAGCAGGGCACAGCAACCTTGGAAAAGCTGCTCGGTAAACGCGACTTCTACAGCGCGGCGGCGTCCAAACAACTTGGCAAGCCGTTTGAATATCCAGTCACTAATGTGACACTTGAGCGTCAAGCGGTGGCGCCTTATCAAGCGGCTCTGGCACGTATCCAGGAGTTGATAGCTCGCGATAAAATTGCCGCCGCCAAAAGCGAATGGCGCTGGTTGCTGTATCGTTCGACTCAGGCTGAAAAAGAGATGTTAACCGCGTACGCCGCCAGTCAGCACTGGCACCACTTGACCGTGACCGGTTCTATCTCTGCCAAAATGTGGAACAACATGAAGCTGCGTTTCCCGCTCGCTCATCAGTGGTGGTTTAACTTTTATGGCAAGAAGCACAATATCGATCCGATCACCTTAATGTCGGTGGCGCGCCAGGAGAGTGCACTCGACTCAGAGGCCCGCTCACCGGTTGGAGCGCGTGGCATCATGCAAATCATGCCGGCTACCGCCAAACACACGGCTAAGAAGTACCAGCTCAGTTACGCAGGTGCGGACGAGTTGTACAATGTCAGCAAAAATATTGAAATCGGCAGTACTTATCTCAATGGGCTGTTGGAGCAGTACGACAACAACCGGATTTTTGCGTTCGCTGCCTACAATGCCGGACCGGGCAGGGTCAAGCAATGGCGTCAGCGCAGTGCCGGTGAGCTGGATGCATTCGCGTTTATTGAAATCATTCCGTTTCGTGAAACCCGTGGCTATGTGCAGAACATTTTGATGTTTGAAACCTATTACCGCGACTTGACTGGCGGAGCCGGTGATTTCCTCAAACCGGGCGAGCTGCGTACAAAATATTGATTCCATTGAGCGGCGAAAGCTCTACAATAGTGGCGTTGAATTATTGTAGAGTGAGCCTATGTCGTTAGAACCCGATTACACTGACTGGCAACAGCTGATGGATTTAGTCAAAGACGCGGCCGCCGACGACCAACATACGCTGTTATTGACCATGATGATGACACCGGATGAGCGTGAAGCTTTGGTGGCGAGGCTGAATATAGTCTCTGAGCTACTCAAAGGTGAGAAATCACAGCGCCAGATCAGTCAGATGTTGGGAGTGGGGATCGCCACCATTACCCGTGGGTCCAACGAACTGAAGGCCAAATCGGACACTGAGCGACGGCAAATTGCCCGGCTGATTCTCAAGCAAGACTGAAACAAAAAACGCCAGTGAATACTGGCGTTTTTTGTGCGTTATAAGTTGGCGGGAAAGTGTTCCGGGTTTGTGAATGGGATCAGAGCCAAGATTAAAGCCTGATGATAGACCGAGCTTCGGGTGAGCTGGTGCTGAGTCAGCAAACCGATCGCGCCGCCTTTTTGCTTAATGTTGTCAGTGCCAAACACTTCGTCCATGACATCACCTAGTTCATTTGCCTGAGCGAGTTTTTCCAGCACTTTCGGCGGCAACATCAGGCTGGCTGAGCGAGATTCGCCACGCTGCGTCGGCGATTCAATCACCATCCAGGCGAACGTTACACCACCTTCAATCCCCGCTTCCAGGCCGACGTAGTAATCGCCGTCGTCAATGATCTGTTTGGCGTTGCGCACTCGATTGAGCGCACCGGCACGGGTTTCTTCATCGGTCATCGGTTGGTCGGCCACTTCGCTCGGCACACTGACGCCGACAAACTCAAAGGCTTGTTGGCCGAAGGCGCTGGCAAAGGCACTTTTTACCGCATTGATTTTAGCTGGATTAAGCGAAGCTACGATGACTTTCTTGATTAACATCTGAGGTTCCTTGGTTGTGTTCACTCCACTGGCGCAACTGGCTGAGTGGCATGGGTTCACCAAACAAGAAACCTTGCATGTAATCGCAGTTGTACTCAGACAGCCACTGGCGCATCTCTTCCGTTTCGATCCCTTCTGCGGTGACTTGCATTGCCTGGGACTGACACAATTCAACCAGAGGTTTGATGACTTTCTTGTTATTGGTCGCAAGCAGGGTTTCAAGGAAGAAACGATCCAGTTTGATTTTCTGTACCGGGTACTGCACCAGCTGTTTGATGGACGTGTAACCGGACCCGAAATCATCGATCGCCAGCTTGTATCCTAACAGAGACAGTTCGTGTAACAGAGGAAAACTTTGCGAGTCGGCTGCAAAGGTTTCGGTGATTTCAAAATCAATTAGGTTGGGTTCCACGTTATAATGCTGAGCTTCGTGGTGAATAAAGTTCGCTAGTTGCAGTGAATCGAGTTCGGCAGACGAGAGGTTGATCGACAGGTTGATGGCTTCACGAAACATGGCCTGCAAGTCATGGAAGTCTTTAAATGCAGCGCTGATCACCCAGCGGTCGATGGCACCGAACAGACCAATCTGCTCGGCAATTGGGATGAACTCACTGGGAGGAATGCTGCCAAGCTGCTCGGACTCCCAGCGCAGCAGTGCTTCCACCCCGGCAATTTGGGCACCGTTATGCTTAAAATAGGGTTGGTAGACCAGATAGAACTCATCATCAAAACGGCCACTACGCAGCGCGCGTTCAATCTGAGTACGACGCTGACCAGCACGGGCCAGATCTTCCGAGTAGTAAGCAATCTGGTTTTTACCGGCTTTCTTAGCCTGGTACATGGCCGTATCGGCATTGGATAACAGCTTAGCGACTTCTTTGCCGTCTTTAGGATACGTGGCAATGCCGATACTGGCGGTAATGGGGAAGTTTTTCAGCAGTGACCGTTTGCCACTGGCGATGGGCTCAATCACCTGGGCGGCAAACTCTTCGGCAACATGTTCAACCTGATGTGCCCGAGGCGTAGAGATGAACACAGCAAATTCATCACCGGACAGGCGGGATGCCAGACACTTGACCGGGTATTTACTCTGGAATTGCTCACACAGTGCCGTGATGTGTTTCGCGAAACTGACCAGCAGAGAGTCGCCGACCTGATGACCGTATTTGTCATTCACATACTTGAAGTTATCCAGATCAATATACAACACCCAGACATAACGGTTCTGAAACTGGTTGGCCAGAGCGCGTTCTGCGTACGCCTGAAACTGATGGCGGTTGGCCAGTTGCGTCAGATGATCATTTTCGGCTAGCACTTTGGTCTTCTGATAGGTGGAATCCAGCTCCTGATACATATCATAAAAGCGCGATGACAGACGGCCGATTTCGTCATTGCTGTGCAGTCGTTCAATGTTCTTGCGTTTGTGACCTTCCACTTCCCGTAACTGGCGTTCCAGAGTGCTGATAGGGCGGATAACATGACGATACAGCAGAAACAACAACAGCAGCACCGTGGTAATGGATGACAGGCCGAACGCGATTGCCAGGTTCTGGCTGACTTTGTTGAGTTTGTTGCGGATCAGATAATGAGCCGGGTCCAGCGTGGCGTAGAAATCGTTCAGCAGTTTGACGGTATGTGTTTGCGTGCCGGCTTGTGCCAGCGGCTCAGGTGTGAAGAAAATGCTGCTCTGATTATCGAACTCAATTTGATTACGCAGCCGGTTGAATGCATCGAGTGACACCGATACAACCACAAAAAAAAGCTCGTTCTTGTTGTAGCTCAGTGGCGACGACAAGGTGCGTTTGTCGAGGACATCATAGCGGACCAATACGCCGTCACCCTGTCCATTTTGGGTGTAGCCGATGTGAGAAGTGTGGCTGGTGGCGTCGTATGTCTGTTCAACGTATTCAAGAATAGACGGATCGAGTTTGGCGAACGGCTCATTGCTGTTGTCGGCGTAATACTGGGGATGTTTTTTATCATCCAGAATGGCGATGCCGGTAAAGGATTGCTGAGAGGCCTGAAGATTGGCGATGGTGTCTTGCAGATTTTCGATCAGTTCAAACTGGCGATAGGGGTTATCGCTGTTGGCCACATAATGGCGAATGATGTCACTCTTGGTCAGGGTAAACGAATAACTGTTCAGCAAAGAAACCGACTGCCGAAAGTGACCGGCCAGCTTTTCCATGTTGAGCTGAAGGTAGCTGTCTTCCAGCTTGATCAGCGCATCTCTCTGGCCGTTGTAAATAGTGTAACCTGATACTGCTGCACTGAGCAGGATAACCGGAGCAACCAGTAGCAGTATCCTAGTATTTAGCTTCATGACGTTTAATTATACTGTTTATTATTTTGGCTCTTAGGCCTATGTTTGAATTTGACAGCTCAGCATCGATGAGTCCGTGGTCAATTTGATCTTGCGACAAAAACAATGATGTATCATTAACATAATAGTCTGGAAGTAGTTTCAATGCGCTTAAATTTGGCGTCGCAGCCCTGATATCAATTGCATTTTTTGCAGCAATGTTGGGATCTAGCAAAAAGTTTATAAAAGACTTTGCCAACGATTTATTTTGTGAGTGGTTGCTGACGGCCAGGCAGTCTACCCAGATGAATGCCTGACCTTGTGGCCGGGCGAACGCCCATTTATCACCCGAGAAAGAACGATTCAGCGAATAGTGGTCACCACTGTAGGCGAGTGCCATGTGTAGTTCTTCTGCACTTTGGTGGCTTCGCACATAACTGAGCACGTATTCGTAAGTCAACACGTTATGATTGAACGGTTTCAAATCCTCGTAAGCCTGTTTGAGTTTGTCTTCACTGCCGGTGAAGGGCGATGCCCCCTGTGCGTAAAGGCTGGGTAACAGGGTTTCGACACTGTCGGTGATCATCCCGATATGTTGAGTGAGCGAGGCCGGTGGGTGCATGAACTCTTGCCAGGTCTGAGGAGGTTTGGTGACTTTATCTTTGCGGTATACGTAGCCGACGGTGCCCCAGAAATAAGGCACCGCGTGAGTACCGCAAGCCTGATTCCAGATGGACGCGTTGTGCTGACGGTTTGGTATGTCTGACAGATCAATAAACGAACCCTGACGGGCATAAATTTGCGCCGAGACATTATCGAGCACCACAATATCGAATGGAAGCTGCACCCCTTTTAGCATCAACAGACTGCGCTCGTCGTCGTTGTCAAAGTGCGAGGTGGTTAATGTCGCTTTATGTTCTTGTTGCCACTGGTCGATGACCCGCTGAGACAAAGTGTCTTCCCACAGGTACATGTTGAGGTTTTGCGTTTGAGCAGCTGCGAACGGGCTCAGCAGAGCCGGGAATAACAAGACGTATTTTAACTTCATACGGGTAGGTAGGGCCTATCTTAAGTGTTAGGTAAACCGCCTATCAGAATGAAAGAGCTGTACTTTTGTACAAAAAGCTGAGCACTTATCCAATATGCAACCAAGTAGGCCTGATGGTAAAAGTTATATGGATAAGTGTCAGCAATGAATGGGGAATTCTATGACTAAGTTAAACTTATTGAAGCTGAACCTGAGTCGGTTTGACGTTTTCGATTGGGTAACATCCTAGTACTTTCAAATGCTTGGTTATTTTCGTCAGTTCCGCCAATGCCTGTTGCATACCGTCTGAGTCCAGGTGTGCTTCAAGATCCACGTAAAACATCTCTTCCCACGGGTTACCCATGATCGGGCGCGATTCCAGCTTGGTCATATTGATGCCGTAACGTTGCAGAACCAACAGAGTTTCAACCAGAGAACCCGCCTGTTGTGACGTAGACATGATCAATGTGGTTTTGGCTGGGATCTGCGTCGAGACTTCAACTGGCTTACGTGCCACCACGATGAAGCGGGTGTGGTTTTCGGTCTGGTTAGCGATGTTGCCTTGTATGGGCTGCAGCCCATACAGTTTGCCGCTGGAGGCATTACCGATAGCGGCGATGTCATCGCGATTCAGCTCTTTGACCTTTTGCATTGCGTCGGCGGTACTGGCACACGACTCCAGCGTGACACCGTCCAGGCGACTAAGAAACTCGCTGCATTGCTGATGTGGCTGAGGGTGTGAATACAGCGTTTTGATGTGTTCCAGGCGAATGTCTTTGGTGGCCAGCAGGCAATGCTCAATCGGCAGCGTCAGTTCGCCGACGATGTACAGTGTCGTGTGCTGCAACAAATCATATACTTCATTGATTGAACCGGAGCTGGTGTTTTCGATCGGCAGGACGCCATAGTCGGCATGCCCCGATTCAACAGTCGTGGTCACTTCCTTAAAGCGATCGCAGTTGAGCTCGATTAACTCTGTGTTCTTGCGGCTGAAGTACTCACGACTGGCCAAATGTGAATAAGAACCTTTGGCGCCCAGAAAGGCCACTCTGGCGAGAGGTTTGCGGCTTTGCTGTGGGTTGGCCAGATTTTGCAGGTAAGCCTGTTGCAGCAGAACGGAGTCTTCGATGATGGTGTGGAAAATTTTAGTGATGTACGGTGCGTCAAGCTGATACTTGTCTTTACCGTTATTGATCAGTTTGACTAATAGCTGCTGCTCACGCTCCGCATCACGCACGGGTTTGGACGTCTCCACTTTGCTTTTCGCTACTTCAATACTCATCTGACGGCGTTCAGACAACAGGTTAAGCAACTGGTCATCAAGTTCATTGAGACGCAGTCGGATTTCATCAAGTGAGTAGTGCTTATCAGTCATAAAATTTTCCTTATAAAAAAGCCTCCCGTTTGGGAGGCTTTCTGTTCGTTTTTGACTTATCTTCCGCGAACGAGCAGGCCTCCAGCTTCAGTGGAGAAAAAAGAAGTCAAAAAAGAACAGTGAGGTCAGGCGCATATTCGTGTCTGGGGTTAAAAGAACTGTAAACACAATAAGCAAGCGGACATAGGGCGTCAAGCAAAAAAATAGCGCCTTTCGGCGCTATTTCTTGTCTCCTGTCAACTATTCGATCTCTTCTTCCGGCTCAGGTTTTTCGGCTCGGCGAGCTTCGGGTTTGTGACGTAGTTTGTTGAGCTGTCGTTCCAGTTTCTGTTCGGCCTCATTGACGGCAGCGTATAAATCTTCATGAATGGCGGAAGCCACAAGCTGCCCCTTCGGTATGGTGATGATCGCTTCAAACTTCATTTGTTTGTTCGGCTGCTCGCTGAACGTTGCCTGACAGCTAATGATGTCGACTTGCCATTTTTCCAGTTTTTTAAATTTACTCTCAATGTGAGTACGGATAGCAGAGGTGATTTCGATGTTTTTGCCAGTGATGTTTACTTTCATAGATGTTTTCCTCTGTTGCATCCCTCATGGGTTGAGTTCAGATTACCTGTTTGGTGTGCATGAAACGTGATGTAGATCATGTTTTGTTGGCTGGTTTTGGCCATCAGAATCAAATGTGATCTTTCGCAAAGAGTGCAGGCGTTGTTCGCATAAAAAGCTTGTACATATGAAAAAACACGCTAGATTGGGAGAGGTAGCAGGCTAAAAATATTCAGTTTTTAGGGATGTTTTTCGGCCTGAAACAAAGTGGTGATGAAATTCTCACCATCACTGTACTGAGAACCTAATCACACTTTTCTTCTCTCCAACGTCACGTATCTTCACTGAGCCATTTTCTGGTCGATTTTGGCTGCTGTCGCTTCACGTTCACGACGAATTTTCGACAGCTGTTTATAGACGACATAGTATCGGTTGACGTTAGACACATACACCACGGGCTGGCTGCCGATGTTGCGGCGGGCCATCAGTTCTACGTGGCGAAACCAAACATTCGGATTGTAACCGTGTTTTACCGCCAGCTCGCGCATTCGACGAATATTGGCCGGACCGGCGTTGTAGGCCGCTAAAGCAAAATAGACTTTGTTGTCATAGCTGATGGCGTCATCGTTAAAGTAACGGTCTTTAATGAAGCGCATGTACTTGATGCCCGCATGAATATTGTTTTCTGTTTTATAGATATCAGGAATATTCACGTACGGCTCCCGGGCGGTTGTCGGCAGGACCTGCATAATGCCAACAGCGCCTTGCGAGGAGACTTTACTCTGATCTAGCCCGGATTCCTGAAAGCCCTGAGCCGACATCATCAAATAATCAAACTGATATTGCTTGGCGTAACGCTGAAAGAGGGTGGTTAAGGTGTCCAACTTTTGGATCGCTGCCGGGTTCAGGGCTTTATCCAGCCAGCAGGAACTGTCGAGATACTTGCCAAAGATTACATTGCCCAGCAGTGTGCCGGAGCGGGCGGTGTTAATGAACGTGTTCAGCTCCTGTTTGAGTTTGGGGCTGTGCTGGCGCAGAGCCCAGGCTATCTGACCGTTTTCGCGCAGTGGCAACTGACGATGTACCCGGATGTGCGGCATCACATCGAGCCAAATTTGGGTCTTATGTTCGTCCATCACCGTCATCCCAATATGCCCTTGTTCAAGCATTTCTAGCAGATCGTAATCCTCCAGCACTTCGTCGACGAACTGAATGCGAAGTGGTTCAAGATTGGCCGTTGTCAGTTGATGATTCACGCGTTGCAGGCTTTCCGCATAACTGGAACTGGCACGCACCCAGACCTCAAGGCCACTGAGCTGTTTGATGTGGGTGATGTCAGGCTGAGCAGCATTGGTGACCAGTAATTCCCGAACATCACTCAATAGTGGGTCGGTGAAATCCAGGTGGTCGGCGCGACTATTTGTGATGGTGATGTTGGCCGCGGCGATGTCCCCCAAACCTTGTTCCAAAGAGGACAGCAGGTCATCGCGTGGCACCGGAATCACCTGTACTTGCAGGCCTTTATGGTGTTGTTTGAGCTGGGTTTCGAAGTGGCTAAGTAATTCGGCGATGATGCCTTTAGGTTGACCGGCTTCCACGTAATAAAACCCCAGATCGGCGGAGACCAGTACCCGGATCACGCCTTTTTGCCGCATGATATCCAAATCACCGGTATAGGGCAGTTGACGCAGCGGTGACAGTTCCAATGAAAATCCGTTGAGAGAGAGGCAGCACAACAGCAAAGCGATTATCTCTCGCATAACATCTGTTCCTTCTGATGCTTATTGAGTTAAAGCTTAGTTTCTGCACGGGCGTTGTGCCATCAGGAACAAAAAAACCACTTCAGATGAAGTGGTTTTGTCTTGCGTGAGTCTGCTTAGATTGGGTTGAGCTTCATCAACGCTTCGGTCCGCTGGACGGCGTCTTGTAATCCCAGTTCCTTATAGGCATCGCGCTGAATTTTCAGTGATTTACGTGCCGCTTCAGTATCTGGATAAGCTTTTTGCAGCTCTTGCGCACGATTGATCGCGGCGATCCATGCTTCACGGCGCAGGTAGAAGTCTGCGGTGGCTAAGTCATATTCAGCCAGGCGGTTTTTCAATGCGATCATGCGTTTGTGCGCGTCTTCGGCGTATGGGCTGCTCGGGTAACGTTGCAGCAGTTTCTTAAAGTCAATGAAGGCGGCTTTGACCGGCTCTGGATCGCGGTCACTGCGATCAATGTTAAACAGATCGTGCATAAAGTTACGATCCTGAGCCATGTGCGTCAGACCGCGCATGTACAGTACCCAGTCGGTTTTGGCGTGTGTTGGGTTCAGACGCATGAAACGTTCGATGGTTGCCAGACCCAGTGCCAGATCATCATTTTTGTAGTAAGCGTAAATCAGGTCGAGCTGAACCTGCTCTGAATAGGCACCAAATGGGTAACGCGAATCAAGAGCTTCCAGCTTTTCAATCGCAGTCTGCCAGTTGCCGCTTTGCAGAGAAGATTGTGCGTCTGAATACAGTTCAGAAGGTGGAACATCCGGAACAACCTGCTCGCTACTTGAACAGCCGACTAAAAGTGATAACGCTAACAGGCCAGATAAAGTGTGGTGTTTCATGTCAGGAGTCGATTCCTTGAATTTAAATATTTCTTCAGCTTCCGTTACTTTCTTACCAGTAACAGATACAATGACGCAATAGTGTATTTTTCCATAGTAGTGAGCATTAGTCTCACAGTTTTTAAAAAAGTTCGATATGGCTCAGCAGATTGAATTAACAAACACAGTAAAAGACAGTCAATTGGGTCAGCGTCTTGACCAGGCTGTCGCTGAATTATTCAGTGATTTTTCGCGTTCTCGCCTTAAAGAGTGGTTACTGGACGGCAAAATCATGGTCGATGGCAGCGTGGTGACGAAACCTCGCGTGAAGGTGATGGGCGGTGAAGTAATTACTGTTCAGGCCGAACTGGAAGACGAAGAGCGCTGGGAAGCGCAGGATATCCCGCTGGATATTGTGTACGAAGATGACGACATCATCGTGATCAATAAGCCTCGGGACTTCGTGGTGCACCCGGGAGCGGGCACGCCTGACGGCACGGTTCTGAACGCGTTGTTGTTCCACTATCCGGAGATCGCCGAAGTACCGCGAGCGGGCATTGTCCATCGTCTGGATAAAGACACCACAGGTTTAATGGTGGTCGCGAAAACCGTACCGGCGCAGACTCGTCTGGTTCGCGCGCTGCAAAAGCGTCACATCACTCGTGAATACGAAGCGATTGCGATTGGCCGCATGACCGCAGGCGGAAAAGTGGACAAACCGATTGGCCGCCACTCTACCAAGCGAACCTTGATGGCCGTCAGCCCGATGGGGAAACCGGCGGTGACGCATTACCGGGTAGCGGAACATTTCCGTGAACATACCCGTATTCGTCTGCGTCTGGAAACCGGTCGTACACACCAGATCCGGGTGCATATGTCTTACCTGCAACATCCGTTGCTGGGCGATACCGCATACGGTGGCCGTGCACGTATTCCATCAGGGGCGTCCGATACGTTAGTGGACATGATTCGCGGTTTTGATCGCCAGGCGTTGCATGCTGCGATGTTAAGGTTTGAACATCCCGTCACAGGAGAAGAGCTGGAGTTTCACGCTCCGGTGCCTGCTGATATGGTGGCTATTACTGATGCTCTGCGCGAAGATACGCAACTGCACGGTCTGGAAGACGAGTATTAATCATGGAACTGATCATCCCTGACTGGCCAGCACCGGCCAAAGTTAAAGCATGTGCGTCTACCCGTCTGGGTGGCTACTCTCGTGCTCCTTATGAAGGCCTGAATCTGGGCGTTCATGTCGGGGATGACTGGATTGTGGTTGAGAAAAACCGTCAATTACTGGCCGCTCAGGCGGCAATGCCCTCGTTGCCTGTGTGGCTCAATCAGACTCATTCTACCCGGGTGATTGAACTGTTGGCTCCGACCAGTAAAACTCAGGATGCCGATGGCGCATTTACCCGCCAGCGGAATGTTGTCTGTTCTGCGATGACCGCCGACTGCCTGCCAATTTTATTTACCAATAGAGAAGGCACTCAGGTAGCTGCGGTGCATGCGGGGTGGCGTGGCCTGGCTGGTGGTATCGTTGAAAATGCATTGGCAGAGTTTGATAGCGAAGTCATGGCGTGGCTTGGGCCGGCGATTGGTCCTCGCGAGTTTGAAGTCGGTCAGGATGTTCTGGAGGCATTCACGGCGTTTGACCCGCAGGCGGCAGAAGCTTTCACGCCACGTGAGCAGGCCGAAAAATGGCTGGCGGACATGGCCATGCTGGCCACTCAGCGTCTCAATAAAGCCGGCGTCAGTCAGGTTTATCAATCCGGGCTGTGTACAGTTGAGGATCCGCAGCGTTTTTATTCCTACCGCCGCGATGGGATCACCGGACGCCAGGCGACGTTTATCTGGATTGAAGAGTAGCCATCCCTCTTTCGAATCTTCATCACAAGCAAAGCTGAGATAAATCAATCTTAGTGTCGCTTCCCCTTGAATTTCGCTCGATGCGCAACCATCTTTGCAACTGTTAGAGAAACATATCTCAGTTGAGATTAAGAAGGTTGATATGCGTCTAGATAGATTCACAAGTAAGTTTCAAATTGCTATTTCCGATGCTCAGTCGTTAGCGTTGGGGCGCGATCATCAATACATTGAGCCGGTGCACCTGATGGTGGC
Source organism: Vibrio sp. V39_P1S14PM300 (assembly GCF_009904765.1). NCBI lineage: Bacteria > Pseudomonadati > Pseudomonadota > Gammaproteobacteria > Vibrionales > Vibrionaceae > Vibrio > Vibrio sp. V39_P1S14PM300. The sequence goes on along the minus strand of NZ_WXWP01000146.1, from coordinate 2,768 downwards.
GTTACTGGATCAAAATGGTAGCCCAATTCGACCGCTGCTCACCATACTGAATGTTGATGTCACGCACTTACGCTCAAAGCTGAGCGAAATTTTAGATCGTCTGCCCAAAGTCAGTGGCATTGGCGGAGATGTTCAGTTGTCGAGTGCGATGGGCACTTTGTTTAACTTGTGTGACAAAGTGGCTCAAAAGCGTAAGGATGCCTACATCTCATCCGAAATTTTCCTCCTCGCAGCACTGGAAGACCGCGGACCGCTCGGCAGCCTGCTCAAAGAGCTCGGTTTGGCCGAGAAAAAAGTCAGCGAAGCGATTGATAACATTCGTGGTGGCCAGACCGTCAACGATCCTAATGCTGAGGAATTGCGTCAGGCGCTGGAGAAATTCACCATTGATCTGACGGAGCGGGCCGAGCAGGGCAAGCTCGATCCCGTGATTGGCCGAGACGATGAAATTCGCCGTACCATTCAGGTGCTGCAGCGCCGTACCAAAAACAATCCGGTGATCATCGGTGAGCCCGGTGTCGGTAAAACCGCGATTGTCGAGGGGCTGGCACAACGGATAATCAACAATGAAGTGCCGGAAGGGCTGCGTAATAAACGGGTCTTATCGTTGGATATGGGCGCGCTGATCGCTGGGGCCAAATATCGCGGCGAGTTTGAAGAGCGGCTTAAATCGGTGCTGAATGAGCTGGCGAAAGAAGAGGGGAACGTCATCCTCTTTATCGATGAAATCCATACCATGGTCGGCGCCGGTAAAGGTGAAGGCTCTATGGATGCCGGTAACATGTTAAAGCCGGCGCTGGCCCGAGGTGAGTTGCATTGCGTGGGCGCCACAACGTTGGATGAATATCGTCAGTACATTGAGAAAGATCCGGCACTGGAGCGACGTTTTCAAAAAGTGCTGGTGGATGAGCCGAGCGTTGAAGATACCGTGGCCATTTTGCGGGGTTTGAAAGAGCGTTATGAGCTGCATCATCATGTTGAAATTACCGACCCGGCGATCGTCGCGGCGGCGGCACTGTCGCACCGTTATATTTCGGATCGCCAATTACCGGATAAAGCGATTGACTTGATCGATGAGGCGGCTTCCAGCATCCGAATGCAAATGGATTCCAAACCTGAGTCTCTGGACAAACTTGAACGCAAGATGATCCAGCTTAAGATTGAGCAGCAGGCTCTGAGTAATGAGCATGATGAAGCGAGTGAAAAGCGGTTGCAGATCCTCAATCAGGAGTTGGAAGAAAAAGAGCGTGAATACGCCGAGCTTGAAGAAGTCTGGAATGCTGAAAAGGCTTCACTGTCTGGGACGCAGCACATTAAATCTGAGTTGGAACAAGCGCGTATGGACATGGAGTTTGCTCGCCGGGCGGGGGATCTGACTCGTATGTCCGAGTTGCAGTATGGCCGAATTCCTGAATTGGAAAAACAGCTGGATTTGGCTACCCAGGCCGAAATGCAGGAAATGACCTTATTACGTAATAAAGTCACGGACAATGAAATCGCTGAAGTCCTCTCTAAACAAACCGGTATTCCGGTCTCAAAAATGCTCGAAGCAGAAAAAGAAAAACTGCTGCGCATGGAGGAGGTACTGCATAAGCGTGTCATTGGCCAGAAAGAAGCGGTCGAAGTGGTGTCGAATGCGATTCGCAGAAGCCGTGCAGGATTGTCGGATCCTAATCGTCCGATCGGTTCGTTCTTGTTCTTGGGGCCAACAGGCGTAGGGAAAACCGAGTTATGTAAAACGCTGGCTTCCTTTATGTTTGACAGCGAAGACGCCATGGTTCGTATCGACATGTCTGAGTTCATGGAGAAACACTCGGTGGCGCGTTTGGTCGGTGCGCCTCCAGGCTACGTTGGATATGAAGAAGGGGGATACCTGACTGAAGCGGTGCGCCGCAAACCCTATTCGGTGATTCTGCTGGACGAAGTTGAAAAAGCCCATCCGGATGTCTTCAATATTTTGTTGCAGGTACTGGATGATGGCCGTCTAACGGATGGGCAGGGTCGTACGGTGGACTTTCGTAATACGGTAGTGATCATGACCTCTAACTTGGGGTCGTCACGTATTCAGGAAAACTTTGCCACACTTGATTATCAAGGTATCAAAGAGCAGGTGATGGAAGTAGTCAGTAAACACTTCCGTCCTGAGTTCTTGAACCGGGTTGATGAAACGGTCGTGTTCCATCCTCTTGGCCAAGAACATATTAAGTCGATTGCTAAGATTCAGTTGCAGCGTCTAGCAAAACGTATGGAAGAGCGCGGTTTTGAGCTGGAGATCTCTGAGAAAGCGCTTGAGCTGATAGCGCAAGTCGGTTTTGATCCGGTATTCGGTGCTCGTCCTTTGAAACGTGCGATTCAACAAAGTGTTGAAAACCCGTTGGCCAAAGCGATTCTTGCCGGAGAAGTGGTACCGGATAAGAAAGTTAAACTGATTGTCAGTAACGACCAGATCATCGCGCATCAGGACTAAATACGACAACTTGGAAAATAAAAGGGGCTGCCAAGCCCCTTTTTTGTCGGATTTTTCTTCGTTGTGGCTATTTCGTAAACGAACGAACAGAAAAGTCGTGTTTTTTTTATTTTCTCTATTGTGTTCATTTCTAAAGTACCTATAATGCGCCTCCGTTGCCACGGGAAACCGGCTGAATCAGCAGGCAGCAAATCGGTCTGAAAGTTAAGTGATTAACTTTCGAAGAAATAACGAAAAAAGTGTTTGACACCTAAAGTTATCTCGCTAAAATGGCCGTCCGTTTTGAGCGAAAGCGAAAAAC